>OMSS01000060.1 GCA_900313795.1 uncultured bacterium
TGTTGTTTTATTTTTCTTTTCTTTTTGTTCAAGCCCTGGAAGTTCAGGAACGCCAGGCATTAAGACCAAATCATTTTTCGGAATGACAATTTGAACAAGTTCGTCGATAATTTTTTCAGTTTCATCTGTTTCATCGTGCGAAAATTCTTGTTCTTCTTGTTCTTTTCTGATTTGAAAATCTTTGAGGGTTTCTTTGGGAGGTTCGTTTTTCGAAAGTGCCTCAAAAACTGCGTTGTTACGCTCAGTTATGGGGATATTTTGGGGTTGCTTAATTGCTTCATAGGCTTCTTCGGTTTGTTCATCGTCGTCGTTGGATTTTTTTTGCAAACACAAAAACGCCGCTAATAAAAGGATTACGCCGATTGAAAAGTACAACAACCAGTCAGAAATTTCTTGGAAGGTCATTGTTATATTATTTTGTTTTTTGTCCTCTGTTTTAATTTTGTCCTCGATTGCGGCAGAAACGTCGCTTTGACCGTACGAAAGGACTTGAATAGAAGATTCTTCAGGCGTTTTAAATTTTATTTTCGTATGAAATTTTTTGTTGTTGGTAAAATTTGCACCCTCAGAAACTGTGACGTCAATATCGGGCTTATCGTCACTGAAGGTAATGTTTTCGTCTCCCATTACGGATTTTATTTGCGGAAGCATAATTGTATAGGTGTTGTTTCCCATATCTTTTGCTTCAAACTGTTCTTTTGTGTCGTTTTTGAACTGCAAACTTACCGTGTAAAAACCTTCTTTGACTTTAGATACAGTCATTCCGATAAGGTAATTGTCTGCATTGTCGATGTTGTCTGCAAAAACGGTATTACCACAAAGTGAAAATAAAATTATAAAAACGGATAAAAATTTTCTCAATCTCATAAAGATAATTTTACTTAATTTTTCTAAAAATGGCAACAAAATACAAGATAATTAATAAAAAATAACTTTTTTATAAAAAAAATAAAAAAATATTACACAAAAAACATGTTTATATTATGATGTTTGTACGATATCAAATGAGTACGATAGGCGAAATGCTTAGTCTGAATAAGATGGGAAAGTTTGAAATCGGAGTGTAACAGATAAAAAAAGGAGAACCACGATGCCGGTAGCATCAATGATCGAATTATTAGACGCAGGCGTTCATTTCGGACACCAAACACAAAGATGGAACCCTAAAATGAAACCGTATATTTACGGTGCAAGAAACGGAATTTACATCTTAGACCTCAGAAAAACAACAGAACAATTAGATTCTGCATACGCTATGGTTAGAGATTATGCAGCAAAAGGAAAGAACGTTGTTTTTGTAGGTACAAAAAAACAAGCAGCAGATGTTGTTGCAGAAGAAGCAACAAGAGTAGGTGCTTACTACGTTAACCGCAGATGGCTTGGCGGTATGATGACAAACTATGAAACAATCAGAACAAGAATTAAAAAACTTATCGAAACTGAAGAATTCATGGCATCAGAAAACGTTCAAAAATTGCCGAAAAAAGAAATTGCACAAAAGAGCAAAGAACTCGATAAATTGAGCAAATCATTGGGCGGTATCAAAGAAATGAGAGGCATGCCCGATTTGTTGGTTGTAATCGACCAAAAGAAAGAACTCATTGCAATTAAAGAAGCAAACAAATTGAACATTCCTGTTATTTGTCTTGCTGATACAAATGCTGATCCTGACGGAATTGATTGTGTAATCCCGGGTAACGATGACGCTATCCGTTCAATCAAACTTATCGTTTCAAAACTTGCAGATGCAGTTGAAGAAGGTAAAAAACTTCGTGAAAACAAAGCAGCAGCAACTGAAAAAGTTGATGCCGTAACAGCAAAAGACGCAGGTGTTGAAGAAAAAGCAGAAGAACCTGCAACAGTAGAATAAGGCTCGAAAGGAACAACACAAATGGCAATTACAGCAGCACAAGTAAAAGAACTCCGTGAAAAAACCGGAGCAGGAATTATGGACGCTAAAAAAGCCTTGACCGAAACTGATGGTGATATGGAAAAGGCAATGGAATTTTTAAGACAAAAAGGTATCGCTTCTGCTGACAAGAAAATGTCAAGAATCGCTGCTGAAGGTCTTGTTGCGTCTTACATTGAAGATGGCGTTGGTGCAATGATTGAAGTTAACTGTGAAACAGACTTCGTTGCTAAAAACCCTGAATTCAAAGAACTCACTGAAAATCTTGCAAAACAAGTTGTTAAAGCAAATCCGGCTGACGTTGACGCATTACTCGCATCAACTTGCCCTTGCTGCAACATGAAGGTTGAAGACAAAATCAAAGAAAAAATTGCAAAAATCGGCGAAAAAATCACAGTCAGAAGATTTATCCGTGTTGAAGGTTGCCCTGCAACTTATATTCACAACGGCAAAATCGGCGTTCTTATGAACACTGACAAGGCTGATGAAGCAGTTCAAAAAGATGTATGTCTCCACATCGCAAGTGCAGCTCCCGAATTCATTTCAAGAAACGAAATTCCTCAAGCAGTTATTGATGAAGAAACTCGTATTGAAATGGGTAAAGAAGACCTTGCGAAGAAACCTGAAAACATCAGAGCAAAAATCGTTGAAGGCAGAGTTAACAAACTCATGGCTCAAAAATGTCTCGTTGAACAACCATTCATCAAGAACCCTGATGTTACAATCGCAGACTACATCAACGGTCACTTCGCTATCAAATCATTCACTCGTTGGGTATTGGGCGAAGGTTTGGAAAAGAGAAACGACAACTTCGCAGAAGAAGTTGCTAACCAAATGAAGGGTTAATCTTTTCTGGAAAAAAATTAACGGCGGCTTTATGTCGCCGTTTTTTTTATGTAAATAGTTTTGTAAAAATCGCAAATATCAAATCTCAATTTGTTTTTGGGGCTTTAAGTTGCAGTTATTTTGTGCTAAATTTTTGGTATGAAAATTACGATTATTATTTTATTTTGTTTGGTTATCATTCTGTGTGCAATTAGTGCGATAATGTATTATAAGTCGCAAAATTTGTCTCATTCGATTGATAGAATTGAGACACAAATTCTAAAACTGTTACGTCAACTTCGATACGGTCAGTTAAATGTTAACCTTGAAACTTTTCGGAATGAGAAAATCAAGCATGCTTCTGAAAAACTCATAGAGGCTCTTTCAGACAGAGAAATGATGTTGCAAGAGTATAAACACATGTTGACCGAAAAAAATAAGTCGCTTGAGATTATGATTGAGCAGGAAAAAGAATCTCAAAAGTTCAAAGACGATTTTGTCGCTGCATTGACACATGACTTGAAAACACCCGTCATTGCAGAGTTAAACGCAATAAACATGCTTATGAACGGAATGTTTGGCGAAATTTCTGCCCCCCAAAAGGAAGTTCTTTCTATGATGGAAAAATCCGATAAGGATTTGATAGAACTTTCGGAAATGTTGCAGCAAACGTATAAAATTCAGGCGAATGAAATCGTTTTGAAGAAGGAAAAGACAGAGTTGAACAGATTTTTGGCGGATATTTTTGATGAGTTGAAACCAATTTTTAATTCAAAAAATCAAAATCCACTTTGCGAAATTCAAGACGAAAAAGTTTTTGCACAAATCGACCTGATGAACTTCAAACGGGTTATTCATAATTTGCTCTTAAACGCCTCAAAATACGCCTATTCAGACACAGATGTGACTTTGAATTTGTATTCCGAGAACGACAAAATTTTTATAACCGTAACGAATTTTGGCGATACGATTAACGAGGACGAGATGAAGTTAATTTTTGAAAAATATTATTCAGGCATCAATAAATTTCAGCAATTAAGCACGGGTTTGGGGCTTTATTGTGCAAACAAAATTGTCATGGCTCACGGCGGAAAAATCGACGTTAAATCAGAGGACGGAAAGACAGTATTTACGGTAGTTGTTGACAAAGTTTAAAATAAAAAAGGCATCGATTTTTCGATACCTTTTTTGTTTTATTAAATATTTCCTGTCGAACTGTTTCTGTTGTCCTCAAGTTGCTTGATATCAGCGTTTGAAACAGGTTCGTCCTCTTCGTCGGCGAGGATTTGATTTTTACGTTTGTCGATTTTGATGTTCAAATCTGCATCAACCATTTCGATTTCGTCACGCATAAATTCTTTTGTTTTGCCGTCTTGGAGTTTTACGGTAATTTTGCCGCTCAAGAGGTTTACGGATTCAACAGCACCGAGTCCGTCTGGAGTGATTACGCCTGAACCGACAGGAGTCATTTGTTTTGCTGCTTCGACGTAGTTTGAATATTCGTAATTCAAGCAGCAGAGTAATCTTCCGCAAGTTCCGGAAATTTTTCCGAGGGTAATTGGCATGCCTTGGTCACGAGCAAGTTTGATGTTGATTGATTCAAATTGACGTTTGAATTGGCAACAGCAATAAGGTTGTCCACAAAGTCCGCAACCTTGACATAGTGCCGTTTCGTCCCTAACGCCGATGTGTCTCAAATCGATTCTTACCCGTTTGAAAATTTGAGTTAATTCTTTCAAAAGATTTCTGAAATCGACTCTGTCAGGGGCTGTGTAATAGAACGAAATTTTTCGTTTGTCGAAGGTGTATTTGCAATCTACAAGGTTCATTACGAGGTGTTGTTTTTGAATTAAATCTTGACAAATTTTATATGCTTCATTTTCTTCGTCACGAAGTTTGTCGAGGTATTTTTCCTCTTCTTTGTTCAAAACTTTAATTACGGGAAGTGTTTCGGGCTTGTATTTTTCCCAAACCGCTGCAATTTGTGGAGAAACGGCAAAAACCTTCGCTGCTTCTTCGCCTTTTTCCGTTCTGACGAGAACGTATTTTCCGTGCTCAACTTCGACGGTATCAGGGATTTGTAGCGGATAATATTTATTTTTTAATAACTTTACTGCAAATTTTGTCATTTTTTTTCCTTAAATTTAAGGTTATTTTATCACGAAAATTCTCTTGTTCAAAATATTATAAATTATGTAATTATGTAACAAAAAAGGTGTAATCAAATCTCTGTTTCTCGTTTTTTATTGCAAATTGCTTGCATAAATCATACAATTATTACTATAAAAGGGGAATAGTTATGACTGAATTCAAATTTCATTCGGACAAAGAAAAACAGATAAAAAAATTATATAAATTCGTAATGATTTTTACGGCTGTTTTGGTTGTCATTGCGGTTTGTTTTACTGAATTTATTCTGACTTTTGAGCGAAATGCCGCAGAAACATATTTGAAACAAAATGTTATGCAAACGGCATCGAACCTAAAAGGTCGAATTAAAAACGATTTCGATGACCTGAAACTTTTGGCGGCAAATTTATCAGCCTACACAACAAGTTATTCAGAGGCTGAAATCATAAGGTTTTTGGACAAACAGGTCAAAAACGAAAAATACCACAGATTAGGATTTTCTTATCCCGACGGAAAAGGTATCAGCGTTGAAGAAAAAGCAGGTCGTTTGCCTTTTGTTGACTGGGCAAGCGAGGATTGCTACGACGTTGCAATGAGCGGAAAACCTTGTTTCGCTGAAACAATCGAAGCACCAGAATCACGTTCAGGATATGTAAATAGTTATTACGTCCCAGTTTTCGCCCCAAATGGCAACGTCAAAGGGGTTATGGGCTCACAAATCGATTCTGATGTTTTCAAGAATATTATCAGACTTAATAATTACAACGGAGAGGCTTTCACCCACGTTATAACTCAAGATGGTGACTATATTTACAAATCACCTAACGAAGTTCACGTTTGTAAAAATTTCTTTGAACTTCCCTTGGATTACCTTGGAAAATCAAAAGAACAAATTCAAAACGACCTCAAAACAAGAAACGAAGGCACTTTCTGGTTTAGAGGAGTGTTTGGCAAAATATTCGTTGCTGCTTATGCAAGAATTGGCGACTCAGATGATTTTGTTTTGACGGACGTTCCATACTCTGTTCTTATGTATCATGTTAACCAGTTGTTATGGGTGATTGCGTTCATTGTTCTGATATTTGCGGGCGTTTTGATTTCTTTGATGAAATACACCCACAAACTTTACCGTGAAAACGAAGAAACTATCTACAAAGTAGCGTTTACTGACGAGGTTACTTTGGGTGCAAACAAGGCAAAATTTGTCCTCGATGCGACAGAGTTGTTAAACGAACATCGTGAAGATAATTATGCAATGATTTCTTTTGATATCACTAAGTTTAAGGTTATTAACGAACTTTATGGCTACAAACGTGCGAATAAAATTTTGAAAGATGTTTATCAAATTTTAAAACGCAATCTTTCAAAGGGAAGCGTTTGTGCAAGAGACTTTGCGGCAACTTTTGTGATTTTGTATAAGTACGAAAAAGAAGATTTTATCGTGAAATATTTTGTCGAAAAAATTACTGCTGAAATCGAAAAATATAACGATGAAGTTATGAGCAAATTGACATCGAATACAGAAACTCGTGTAATTTCAAGACTTTCGATTGCTTTTGGTATTTATCCGATTAGAGATAAATCCGTTGCGATTGCACAAATGTGCGACCGTGCTTCGCTTGCGAAACGTTCTCAGCAACACGATTTGTCTAAAAATTATAAATTCTATGACGAAGAAATTCGTTCTCAACTCTTGCACGACAAGGAAATTGAGGACGAAATGCAATACGCTCTTGACGATGCTCAATTCAAAATGTATTTGCAACCGAAATTTGATATGCAAACAATGGAAATTGTTGGGGCAGAAGCACTTGTTCGTTGGATTCACCCTCAAAAAGGCATAATCCCGCCGATAAATTTCGTACCTCTTTTTGAAAAGAACGGATTTATTATTAAATTGGATAAGGAAATGTGGCGTCAGGCTTGCGAATTTTTGTCAAACCGCAAAAAATCAGGTGCAAAATTATTTCCTGTTTCAGTTAACGTCTCAAGACTCCACCTCAACAACGAAGCCTTTATCGACGAATTGGTAAAATTGACAAAAGATTACGACATTGAAACAAAATACCTCGAGTTGGAAGTCACAGAATCCGCTTGTTTGAATAACGAACAACACTTCACAGAAATTATGAATAAACTTAAATCTTTGGGCTTTACTATCTCAATGGACGATTTCGGTACTGGATACTCTTCGCTCAATATGCTTCGTAGATTGCCGGTCGATGTCCTCAAGTTGGATAGAGGTTTCATCTGCGATTCTATTGGAGACGAAAAAGGCAAAATCGTCGTCAACAAAATCCTCGAAATGGCTAACGAACTCAATATGGTCACAGTTGCTGAAGGTATCGAAACTCCTGAACAGGCAATGTATTTGAAAAATGCAGGCTGCAAAATCGCTCAAGGATTTTTGTACGGCAGACCGCTCGATGTGGTGACTTTCGTTCATACTTTCCTATCGGGCGAAAATT
>OMSS01000072.1 GCA_900313795.1 uncultured bacterium
CTGATTTGGAAAAAAATGCAGAAAGAATTAAAGACACTATTAAGAAGGAAGAAGAAAGATTTAAGGTAACTTTGGATAGAGGTTACAAACTTCTTGAGGACTTAATGGCAGACGGCAAAGATATTTCAGGCGAAGATGCATTCAAATTGTACGACACATTCGGATTCCCTCTCGAATTGACGGTTGAAATCGTTGCAGAAAAGGGCTTAAAAGTCGACGTTGACGGCTTTAACAAGGCAATGGCTGAACAAAAAGAACGTGCAAAAGCGGCAACACAAAAAATCAGCCTTACTGACGACTTGGTTTACGTTAATATCGAAAACAAATTCGGCACCACTAACTTCATCGGCTATGACGAAACTGAATGTAATAATGCGAAAATCGTTGAAAAAGTTGACGTTGAAGGCGGATTTACCGATGTAATTTTGGATAAAACACCGTTTTATGCAGAATGTGGTGGACAAGTCGGCGACACAGGCGTAATCGAAAGCGACAACCTCAAAGCGGTCGTTTTGAATACGTTCAAGGTAAACCACCTTTCTGTTCACAGAGTTAAGGTTATCAACGGCGAAGTCACTGTTGGCGACACTGTTAAGGCAGTAATTGATAAGGAACGCCGTCATAACATCACAATTCACCACTCAAATGCACACCTTTTGCAAGCTGCATTGGTCAAGGTTTTGGGAGACGAAGTCAAACAGGCTGGTTCACAAGTTGAAGAAAACAGAACAAGATTTGACTTTTCGTTCTCAAGAGCAATGACTCACGATGAAATTCAAAAAGTCGAAGATATTATGAACGATTGGATTGGTGCTGATTATAAGCAAAATACGGTTGTTATGGACGTACAAGACGCAATCAATTCTGGAGCTACGGCACTTTTCGGTGAAAAATACGAAGATAAAGTCAGAACGGTTGCAATCGGCGATGTTTCAAAAGAACTTTGCGGAGGTACACACGTTAAATCGACAGGCGAAATCAGATTGACGAAGATTGTTTCAGAATCTGCAATCGCAGCAGGCACAAGACGTATCGAGGCTGTCTGCGGAAAAACAGCAATTAATTGGTTGTCAGAAAAGGCAAACGAAGCCGATAGCCTTGCACACTATTTCAAAATTCCTCACAATGAAGTTGTGGAAAAGGTTGAAAAGATTGCGGAAGAAAATAGAACTCTTCAAGCAGAAATCAATACCTTGAAGGAAGAATCGGCAGTTTCAAAAATTCAATCTTTCATAAGCAGAGCGGAAGATTTGAAGGACGGAAAACTTTTCATAAGCAAAATCGATGCAATTCCTGCAATCTTTGTGAAACCCGCAATCGAAAAATTGTCCTCAAAGTTAGGAAACTCAATCGTGGTACTTGCTTCAGTACAAAACCCCGAACAAATTTCAATTTGCGTAAAAGTTTCTGATGCTTACGTCAAAGCAGGCGTAAACGCAGGCAGCATCGTGAAGGCGATAGCCGAAGCCACAGGCGGAAGAGGGGGCGGACGTCCAAACTTCGCACAAGGCGGCGGCAAAGATTCTTCAAAACTTGACGATGTTTTAATTAAAGTTAAGGAAGAAATCATCAAATCACTTTAATTATAAGCATAACGGCGGGATTGTAATCCCGTCGTTTGTTTGGTTTTTGGAGCAAAAATGATACAGAAGGAAAAAACAGTTCAATCAGAGACCATTTTTTCGGGAAAAGTTTTCGACATTCACTCAGACGAGGCGACTATCGGCGACGACCCGAATTTGCAGCACAGAGAGGTCATTATTCATAGCGGTGGCGTATCAATTGTGGCTGAACACGACGAAAAAATTGTTCTCGTAAGGCAATATCGCTACGGTGCTGGAGAAATATTGTTCGAAAATCCGGCAGGAAAACTTGATCACGGAAACGAAGATATTTTGTCAGCGGCAAAACGTGAACTCGAAGAAGAAACAGGCTATCACGCCGAAACATGGACTTCTTTAGGCTATATTTATTCAACCCCAGCCATTTGTACGGAAAAAATTTATCTGTTTTTCGCACAAAATTTAACCTCGGGCAAACCGCATCCCGACGAAGGAGAAATTGTTGAATACTTTGAACTTCCAAAAGAAGAAGTTTTCAAAATGATAAAATCAGGCGAAATTTGTGATGCAAAGACGATTTGCGGATTAATGAGGGCATATAAATTATGATAAAAATGGTTGTTTGCGACATTGACGGAACAATTTTCAACGGGGTCGCATTTACAAAAAATCTTATGGACTGCGTGGATAAAATCCGCAAGGACGGCATAAAATTTGTCATTGCGACAGGAAGAACCTATTGTGGTGCAAAACAAGTCGTTGCACCGCTTCACATCGATACGCCGATAATTTGTTATCAAGGTGCAACCATTCATTCTCCAGAAGGCGAAATGATATATGAAAAATCTCTCGATAGAGAACTTGCTCTCGATATCCTGAATTACTTGAAAACACTGGACATTCACCCGAATATTTACATTGATGATAAATTATATTGCGAAAAAGAAACCAACTACGTCAAAAAATATTCTGACTTCCAAAAAGTCCCCTACACAATCGTGGACGACATTTCGAAGAAAGATTTCAAATCGATGAACAAACTTCTCGTCATCGACAACGACACAGAAAAGGTCAAATGGATAACAAAAAATTTAGGAGAAAGATACGCAGGAAAAATATACTCAAGAATGTCAACAACAACCTTCTGTGAAATCTGTGCAAACGGCATATCTAAAGGCAATGCGGTAAAAATCATAGCCGACATGTACGGCATCAAAAAAGACGAAATTATGGGCTGCGGCGACCAAAACAACGACATCGAACTTTTGACCTGTGCTGGAATCGGCGTCGCAATGGGCAATGCAACCGACACACTCAAAGGATACGCCGACTACATCACCGACACAGTCGATAACGACGGGGTCGTAAAAGCAATCAACAAATTCGTTTATGGGGTAGAATAATGACGGAATATAGAATCGGTCAAGGCTCAGATTTGCACGTTTTAGTCGAAAAACGTGACTTTATTTTGGGTGGGGTGAAAATCCCTCATACCGTTGGTTTCAAGGCTCACTCAGACGGCGACGTACTCATTCACGCCATTATAGATGCTCTTTTTGGTGCATTGTGCCTCGAGGATATCGGTGCACATTTTCCCGACAACGACCCGAAATATAAAAACGCCGATAGCCGAAACCTTCTGAGAGAGGCGGTTTCGATTATTCGTAAAAAAGGTTGGGAAATTAACAACCTCGATACGACAATCCATGCCGAAGCACCAAAACTTCGACCACACATCGATGAAATCCGAAAAAGTTTGGCAGATATTTTAAACATTGATGTTGAAAAAGTATCAGTCAAAGCAAAAACTTCAGAAGGCGTTGACGCAGTCGGCGAAAGGCTTGCAGTCAGGACAGATTGCATAGTTTTGTTGTATAAATAGTTTATAAATTATCCAAAGAATTTTTCAAAATTTCAATAAACCTATTCAAATACGTCGTCGATTTTCTGTTCGGGAAAATCGCACAAATATTTCTTGAAAAATCGTAAGAATTTATTTCAATAAAATTTCCGTCATTGTGTTTTGCAAACAATTCAGGCACAAATGTCACGCCTAAACCTTGTCGCACAAGCGAATGAGCCGTTTCGATATTTTTACACTCAACAGAAATTTTAGGGTCAAATTTGTACCTTTTGCACAACTCACGGGCACATTTTCCGAGCAGTTGCTCCTTCGAAAGTAAAACAAAGGGAACATTTTTAAACGCATACAACTCTGTCCCGATTGACTTATAGTTATCAGGAACATCGAGCAGGATTTTTTCTTTTTTGAGCAAAATATTTTTGTAAGAAAAAGTATCGGGATTTTCAATATCGACGAGCAAATCGAGTTCACCGTTCAGCAACATTTTTTGCAAAGTCGGCGTCGGATACTCCTTCACTTCTATGAACGAATGAGGGAACTCGTCCTTGAACTGCTTGATAACTTGCGGCAAAATGTAAATGCATCTATGAGTTGCCATGCCGACGACGATTTTGACCTCAGAATTGTTGTTGATTAACTGAACTTTTTCGCACATATCATCTTTCAACTTCAAAATTTTCGAAGCCCAACCGACAAAATATTCACCTGCATAAGTAAGCCTAATCGGCGAAACGTCAGTGATAAAAAGTTTTACCTTCAACTCATTTTCAATGTTTTTGATGGTTTGGCTTAAAGATGACTGAGAAATGAACAACTTCTTCGCAGCAAGAGTGATGTTCTTTTCTTTTGCAACCGTAATCAAGTATTTTAATTGATTAAAATTCATATAAAAATTATAACACTTTTTTCAGTTTATATCATAAGTTTTTCTTATGATATTCATCGATTTTTAGTATTTTATATTATTGAGAATTTGAGTTATTTTAATGCAGAAAGAAGGTAAATTATGAGTATATTTGAAGCAGGCATGATGGTATGTTTCGGCATAAGTTGGCCGATTGCAGCATACAAAACATATAAAGCAAAAAGCGTAAACGGAAAAAGTTTGAGATTTTCAAGTTTGATACTTCTTGGCTACATTTTCGGTATCACACACAAACTGATTTATAGCCACGATGCAGTAATTTGGCTCTACATTCTAAACGTATTTTTCCTATTGATTGATATGGGCTTACATATTAAATATAAACATTTCAGCAAAACAACAGTTACCAAATAATATCTCGGGATATTCCTCTAAACATTAGAAATGCTTGGGTTTCAGAAGGGCATATCCCGTTTTTTTGCTTTTTATATTAAGTTTTGTAAATATTTTATCAACAAGTGTACTTCTTACATTTAATATGTGTTATTATAATAAGTGTAAAAAATACAACAATTAAACAAGATTTAACAACCCTAATTAACTAAAAAACACAACAGACACACAAACACACAACATAATAAAAAATGCCCGAGAGGGCAGTTCTTATAAGACTATATGACCCGTGAGGGTCTTTTTTTTTGCCTAAAATTCTAAAGAATCAATCTCCATTTTTCTTGTCTCTAATATTTTATCCGTCACAGTTTTTATGGCAAAAACCAACGAAATCAATTCCTCACACTGGTCACGGTTAGTTTCGAAAAAATCCCAATCGTTGTTAACCTTTTCAAAAATCAGCCCTGAAACCACTCTAATTGCCGTCAATGGCGTGTATAAATCAGTCAAAAAATCTTCGTAGTCCATGATAAATTCTTTCTATTAAATCATTTTGTATACTATAGTACGCTTATGTGTATTATAGTACATTGATTATTCTACGTCAAATGAATATTATAATACACATGATAACTAAAAAAATGGGCTTAAAAATTAAAATAGAGCGTATCAAACGCAATCTCACACAAGAGCAACTTGCAGAACTTGCGGACATTGATAGAGGAACTATCAGCAAGGTCGAAAGAGGCATAATGTCGCCAACAATCGCCACTCTCGAAAAAATTGCAAACGCTTTTAAAATGAAACTGCAAGACTTAGTAAACCTTGAAAAGATTGATTTATAATCACTTATTGCAAGCGAGAATGTCCGAGTGGTAAAGGATTCCGACGATTTTAGAATTTTGCGAAAGGACAATCATGTAATCTGCTTCGTTTGAGTGCATTAAGAAAGCGGCTTTGAACAAATCGTCATTTTGTCTAATCGTCAGAGGTTCGGTGTTCAAAATATTTTGGACACTAAGGTTCATATCGTTTCCACGAATTTTGTAATCCTCGATGTCAGAAAGCGTTACAACACCTGCAAGTGAAGCGTTTTCAGACTTAACGGGCAAAATAGAAATGTCCTCTTGTTCCATCAAATTCAAAGCATTTTCGATAGAAAAATCGAGCGGAATGATGAAAGGAACAGGCGAACAAGCCTGTTTGACCTTTATTTCAGACAACTTTTCAGCATATTCGGTATGTGCATTTTGTTTCAAAATCAAAGTGGTGTAAATCGGTGCGTGGTTTAGTTTTTCGGCAATTAAATCAGAAAGAGCAACTGTAAAAATTACAGGCAAAATACTATGATAATTTCCTGTCATTTCAAACACCATCATAACTGCCGTAATTGGTGAACGTGCCACTGCTGCAAGGAAAGCACCAATTCCAACGACACAAATGCTCGACAAATTAATATCAAATCCAAACTTAATAGCAATTAATCCGACAAAACCACCTGTCAAAGAGCCTAAAAGCAAGGTAGGAAGGAAAATTCCACCAGCAGCCCCAGAACCGAAACAGAACCCTGTAGCTAAGAATTTTCCGACAAAAATCAAGGCTATAAAAGCGATTGAATAAAATCCGCCTGCACATTTGTCGACAATTACCGCCCCTGTGCTTAAAATTTCAGGCAAAAACACCCCGAAGCAACCGATGACAAGCCCTGCAATAGCAGGTTTCAACCAGTTCGGAACCGGTTTCAACTTATTAAAAATTTTAAGATTAAAGAAAATATTTTTAGCAAAAGCGACACCCAAAAATCCGCAAAGCACGCCCAAAATCACATAAACAACAATATTTTCAGG
>OMSS01000064.1 GCA_900313795.1 uncultured bacterium
GGAATTGGGAGCAAATAAATCGACCAATCTGGAGGAATTATAATCGACAAAAAGGTCAAAATCAGTGCCAATAGAGTGATTACAAAAACATGGCGTCTGTCTAAAAATTGTTGTTCAAATAATTTTAAATAATAATAAACCGCAAAAATACCAATAACGAATAAGCCGAAAATGCCCGCCATACCTCGCAAGTTTATTTGCACAATACTGTAACCAGCCTTCAAAAGTGCATCTCGTTTGACTTTCGTCACTCTTTCGCCTTGCGAAATAATTTTGTCACCAGGCTCAAACACAACCTTGATAGGAGTTACAGACTCTGCAACATTTTTTCTTGCCAAATCTGTCGCAACCTCGTCCATAACCATGTTTGGGACGATAACTTGTTCCAAAAGACACGAAATCGCCTTCATTTGGTTACGAGGGGTTTCTCTGTCTGTATTTCTGGAAATTATTTTTAAAATATTATTGTCATTGATATCCTTTTCAGTAATACCGACAATAAGGACAGAACGTAGAGTATGCTTGGCTTTTGCGACTGTAGTTTCAATCGTTTCGTTAGAAGAATTCAAAAAGAAAGATGCTAAAAAACTTGCTCTGTTAGAATCAGATAAATCAATCATTGAGAGCAATTTGGCATGTTTTTCAGCCGTAGACAAATCAGAAATTTTAACCTGATACATCGATGCGACAAAGTTGTCCAAATCGTTCATTATGAAGGTATCTTCAGCCGGACGCATTACAGGGTCTAACTTTTGTGCAAGTTCTTTTCTTCTTTGATCAGTTTTATAAACATCGACAACTTCAATTTGCTTTTCAGCATACACATCTTGTCTTGCGATATTATTTTCATCAATCAAACTTCTAAAAAAGAAATGTTTCGAAGCCAAAAGGAGGGTAAAAACCAACGCAAAAACAAGCAAAAGCATGCAATTTTTGAATGATGGAGATTCCAAAAACTCCAAAATTGCCGATTTTTTACTTATTTCAGTTTTACTCGTTACCATATCCAACCTGTCGAACATCAATAAACTCTTACATATTGCCACACAATCAAACAAAATGCAACATGACGTAAATATTTTGATATTTTTTCAATAAAAATATATAATAGGAAACGGGAAAAAAAGATATGCGAAAAATAGACAAAATCCTTGTATTTAGCGGATTTTCGGTACTGCTTGTTGTGGCTATCGAAATTTTTTACGTCTGTTTTTTGCCAAAAATGATTAACATTGAGCAAAAATTGCCCATCGTTGAAAAAATTGTTAAAGAATATACCGAAAAAACTTTGCAAACAGAAAATGTCGAGATAAAAACTTATCCGTCATTTGCCATAAAAGTTTCCGCAAAGTCAATCAATATCTACAATAAAGACAAATCAAAATTTTTCTCTGCAAACAATCCGTCCATAAAAATCCAACCTCTCGATTTGATTTTTAAAACACTCAAAATCGACAAATTATGTGCCAATAACGTCGTTTTAGATATTTCAGATTTTCAAGATAAAATCTATTCGGGAAAATTTGAAAAACTCCCCGAACTTCCCGTAAACCTTGATGCCAGCCGTGCTTCAATCAAAATTGAAAATTATCAAATTTTGTTTAAAGATAAATATTTAAACAAAAATATTTCTTTAAAAGGACAAAAATTCGATCTCATGCCCGTATCGAGAAAACTCTCAAAACTCACAACTGACGGCTCTTGGGACATAGATAGCAAAATTTGCTCGTTCAATTTGAACATTGAAAGCAATTTTTTCATCAAAAACAAACCCAATCTTGAAGGCTATTTCGCAGAAGGAAACATCTCAAACATAGACCTCGAAACGATTTCGCCGTATTTGAACACATTTACGGACTATAAAAACGCAAAAGGGAAAATTGATGTCAAAATTAATTCCGTAAAAAGCAAGCACAAAGACAATTTAACGGAAATAAACGTTTCTATGAAAGATATTTCAATCAACGAAGGAAATCTCTCTCGTCAAATTGTCGCAAAAGGCTTAACGACAGTAAAGGCGAGACTTTTTGCAAGCGGAAAAGTTCTTGACTTTGAAGAACTCAAAATAGATAACAAAAATTTTGGTTTCTTGATGAGCGGAAAAATTCAAAATTATCAAAAAGAAATTCCAAATCTTGATTTGAAATTCAAAATTTTGCCCTCAAAAGCCGAAAACGTTCTCGACATAATCCCTCACGGCATTTTGAAAGAACTTGATGTTGTGAAAGATGCAGGCGTTTTTGGAGATGTAGTTGGTGACTTTTCAGTAAAAGGAAAATCTCCCAAACTTGAAATGTCTGGTGATATTAACGCCTCAAACGTACACGCTGTAAGGGCTTTCAAAAAGACCCACACTGGCAAAATCGACGTGCATTTTGTCGATACAAAATCAGAAATCAATGTCGAAGTTGACACTCCGCACGGTGCAAAGTTCCTGTTGACAGGCAATGCGGACGTTGACCAGTCAGTTCCAAGCAAATTCGATATGCACACCCAAAACGGCGACATACCTCTTGATATGGTTAGGGCAATTTTAGTCCCGGTAAGCCAACTTTTTAACTTCCAACTCGGCCCTGTCCCGTTGTTTAACATCAAATCAGGCACAGGCAATGCGGAATTGCATATTACAGGCACAAGAGAAATGGCGACAATTAACGGTTTCGTCAACATTATCAACGGCAAAGCCACATTCGACGGGGTAAATGCCAATCTCAACAACATCAATTTAAGACTCGATTTCAAAGACAAAAATGTCGGTTTCAAAACAAAAACTGCAACCGTAAATGGGTATCCGGCAAGCGTTTACGGACTTTGCACACTTCTAGGCGAAGTTAACTTGCACATCGATTCAAACAAAATCAATGCAAATACTCTGAAAACAATCGTCACTACAAGTTCTTTGACAAAAGAAATGGCAGATTCTTTAAACTCCCTTGAAAAACTGAACGGCAACGTAAAATTCGCAATTTTCATGCATGGACAAGTTGATAGATTTTCTAAAGACCTTGCAAAAGAAATGCAAAAACTCAAAATCGACGGTCACGTTCAAATGTTCGGAAACACCATACAATTAAAGGGTTTCGGCATGCCGATTTCCTCCGTATTCGGAAAAATTGACTTCACAGAATCACACATCAAAGGAAACAATCTCAAAATAAAAATCGGCTCATCGCCCTTAACTGCAAGCATTTCAAGCACAATTCCAAAAGACAATAAAAAGGCTGATTTGACAGTTTCTGCAAATGGAAACGGGTTAAACCTCAATGATACCTTAAATTTTGTATCAAAAGCAAATCTTGCAAACGGAATTTCTATCAATTCAATACCTGACCTAAACACCCGTCATTCCTTGAAAATGACCGCAAACATAAACGGTGACAACATTGACCTTCGAAAAATTTTTGCAGAATTAAAAATCACATCTGCAAACGCAAACAAACAATTTTTTATCCCTACCGGCGAAATCCTTGTCAGCGGCGGCGATGTAGCCATTAACAAACTCTCTCTTCGTGCCGAAAAATCAACATTGAACATGAATGGAAAAATCCAAAAATTTTATGCAAAAAGACCCGCATACGACTTGACAATAAACGGTTCGAACGTTGCTGTCAAGGCACTTTGCGACCTTGCAAATCTTGTTCCTCAAACAAAATCTATCATCAAACAATTCAAAGATATTAGCGGAACAGTCAATATCTCCCTAAAAGCAACTGACAGAGGACTTTCAGGCTACACAGATTTCAGGAATCTTCATTTTAGGCACATTAAAAGCGACGTCCCCGTTTCGTTTTCATACCTTCCAATAAAAATCACAAACAAAATGATTAATCTGAAAAACGTTGTGGGAGAAGTCGGAAGAACAGGTGCTATCCCGATTTTTTCAAACATAACCATCGAAAATTACCAAAAAGTTCCGATAATCAAAGGCACAATCGCCGCAAAACCAACCACATTGTTCGTTGAACGTTACGTTAACACGAAACTTTCGCACCCTGTAAAATTAACAGGAGATATCGGAATTAACGTCAACGTAAGCGGTTCAGTCGATTCATTGGGAATTTACCCAAAAATTAAAATTAATAAAGATTCAGACATATCATATTTGTCCGCAAACCTCGGTGACACGGACGTTTTGAGAGAAATTACCGGTGAAATGTTCCTCAAGCCTAAAAACCTTCAAATCAAAAAACTTGATTACATAAAATATCCAACGGCAAATGACGGCAAAAAGCACGCCGTACCGATGTGGACGATGAATGGAATTTTCAAAAAGAGCAAAAATATTTATCTGCCTCAAAATGTGAATTTCACGACACATCAAGATTTGCCAGCAAAAATGCTCAATTTCGTATTCAAAAAATCACTCATCAAAAGTGGAACTTTCAACTGCATCTTGAGATTGCACAACAACGGCAAAACATCCAAAATTATTGGTGTTTCAAACATTTCCAATGCAGAAATTCCGATTTACAATCTCAAAATCAAAAATGGAAAACTTTCTGCTGATGAAAAACACATCAACTTAAAAGCAGATGGCGACTTAGTTTCCACGAAATATCAAATTCAAACTCAAATTGACAACTCATCAGCATTGCCTGTAAAAATCAAAAATGTTGAAATCAAAACTCAATATTTGAACCTCGCTCGCTTGATTTCCGTTATAAATCAATGGAGCATAGATTCTTACAAAGATTCGAAATTGAAAACTGCCGTTTCGACAATCAAAGTTTCCGACATTTTAATCGAGAAAGGCGTTCTTGCAGTAAAATCAATCGATTTCAGAAGTTGCCCGATTGAAGATTTCAAAGCAGTATTTTCACTTGATAAAAATTCAATCTTAAAAATCGACACAGATAGTTTCAAAATCACTAACGGCAATGCTTTTGGCAGCATTACATACAACATCAAAAACGGTGAAACCAAAAGCAATGTTCGAATGAAAGGGGTCGATTCAAATGTAATTGCGTCCTCGTTCTTGGGCTTGAAAAACCAAATCACAGGCAAACTTGACGGCAACGCAAACATCACAACAATCGGATTAAACGACCGTGACAGACTGAAAAACACCAATGGCATAATCGGTTTCCACATGGAAGACGGCACAATTCCGAAATTGGGTTCAATCGAATATTTGTTAAGGGCTTCTACACTGCTCCGTTCGGGCTTGACATCACTTTCTGTCAACAATTTCATTGAACTTTTGAAACCTTTCAAAACAGGTACTTTCTCAAAAATTTCGGGTTGCTTATACCTCAAAAACGGCATATTGAAAGACATTGCGGTATTTTCGCAAGGTGAAAATTTAAGTCTCTATCTCACTGGCGATTACGATATCGGCGAAAGTGAGTCTCACACAATCGTTTACGGCAAATTAGGCAAGAAAACAGAAGGACTTTTAGGTCCTGTAGGAAACCTTTCCGCAAGCACATTATTTGCCTTAATCCCTCGCTCTGACAACGTTACAGAGTACGAAAAAGAAATTTCGAAAATTCCTGACATTGAATACAAAAATCAAGATGTCAGAATTTTCAGGGCAACAGTTGACGGCGACATCAACATTGACAGGGTTTCGACCTCTTTCAAATGGATAAAATAATTACCCAAAAGACAAAATAACCCTGTTTTATCGCATTTTCTGCATTAAAGCCTAAAAAGTTGAAACTTTTTTTTCACATTTTCGTCAAAAATAACGAAAAGAGTAAAGGAAGTATGAGATGAGTGAACTTGAAAACGTGCTATTTAAGGACGATTGCCAAGATGAAATGGAAGATATTCAAACCTTCAACACCATTGTCTACAAGGACGACATTTTGCAATCGTATTTAAAAGACATAGGCAAGATAAAACTTTTGAAAACCGAAGAAGAACTCGAACTCGGAAAACGAACTGCAGAGGGCGATTTGAAGGCAAAACAAAAATTAATTCAAGCAAATTTACGGCTTGTTGTGAGCATCGCAAAAAAGTTTACAGGACAGGGTGTATTGTTCCTCGATTTGGTGCAGGAAGGCTCTTTGGGACTGATTCGAGCAGCGGAAAGATTTGATTACCGAAAAGGGTTCAAATTCAGTACCTATGCGACTTGGTGGATTAAACAAACTATCGTTCGTGCAATCGCAAATAATTCCAAAACAATAAGAATTCCTGTCCACATGGCGGACAAAATAAGAAATTACAAAAGAATGAAAGCACTTTTGAACAAAAGGTTAGGGCGTGAAGCAAATATCGAAGAAATTGCAGCGGAGATGAAAATTTCACTCAAAAAAATCAACAACATCATCTCTGCTATGCAAAAAGACCCCGTCAGCCTTGAGATGCCGATTACGGAAAATTTAACGTTAAGTGATTATTTAGAGGACGAAAATTCTGAATACCCTGAAAATAATGTACAAAAATATTTTCTTGAAAAAGATGTTCAGAAAGTTCTGAAGGAGTTGAGCAATCGAGAGCAGAAGATTTTGACCGACAGATTTGGAATTAATGGCGAAAATCCCAAAACGCTAAAGCAAATAGGCGAAGAAACAGGGTTTTCCAAAGAAAGAATTCGGCAAATCGAAAACTTTGCCCTACTGAAAATCCGTCAATCTAAGCACAAAAAACGACTGAAGGAATATATCAAATAATAGTTCAAAATAAGAATGAGGTTTTCCAATCCACAAATCGTCAAACTTGAAAAACGCCGCCTGCGATGATATGATTGACGAAAACTTTGGAGAATTATGAGATACACAAGTTGCAACTGGATTAACGGCGGATTGGATTTTAGACCCGATTCTATTGTCCTGTGCTGTTTTTCATGGTTACAAGGATACGAAGAATTCGTCCTCGTCGAAAATTATCAAGGCGGCAAAATAGATTGGGTAAAACTTTTTGACAAAAGCGGACAGGCTGCTGATTTTTGCAAGAATTGTATCTATCAGGAAGAACGAGATTGGCTCGATGATGACAGCATAAATTGCTTGCTCTTAAATCATTGGACAAATTGCAATTCTTCCTGTATTTATTGCGATTTCGGAAAAGAACACGAATTTTTCAACCAGCAACAACCGTACGATATTTTGCCAATTTTAAAAGACATGAAAGAAAATGGAATTCGTCCGTTTATTACGCTGTTTCACTGGGAATTTCCGTATGAGCTGTTTAAAAAAGGCGGCTGGCTGAACGATGAGGTGGTACAGTGGTTTGGTGAATATGCAAAAGTTGTTGCTGAAAATTTCTCCGATCTGTGCAGTGATTTTATTACGATCAATGAACCGCAGTGTGCGATCGGGCTGGGACATTTAAGCGGGGTGCATGCACCGGGAATGAAATATTCCATTCCGGAGACTTTTCAGATGGCACACAATCTGATGAAAGCACATGGTCAGGCGGTCATCAATCTGCGCAAATATGCAAAACAGAAGATACGGGTTGGATATGCTCCGACTTGTGGCGTTGCATATCCGGCGACAGAGAGTGCCGATGATATCGCAGCAGCAAAGAAAGTGTACTTTGGATTTGAAAATCCGATGGATAACTGGACCTGGAATGTGGCATGGTTTTCCGATCCGGTATTTCTGGGAGAATACCCGAAAGAGGGGCTGGAGAAGTTTGCAGACTATCTTCCGGAGATTACCGAAGAAGACATGCAGCTGATTCATCAGCCACTTGATTTCGTGGGACAGAATATTTACAACGGTTACATGATCCGCTGTGGAGCGGATGGAGACCCGGAGTATGTGGACCGTGCACCGGGCACAGCAAAGACAGGAACCGGCTGGCCGGTGACACCGGAGGCACTTTACTATGGCATCCGTTTCCTTACCGAGCGTTACAGACTGCCGCTTTATATTACGGAAAACGGGATGTCGGATCTTGACAATATTTCCGCAGACGGACAGGTGCACGACAGAGAGAGGATTACGTTTCTGGATGCATATCTTGGAGCGGTACAGCGTGCGATTAACGAGGGAATGCCGGTTATCGGATATTTCCTCTGGACATTTCTGGATAACTTCGAGTGGGCAGAAGGTTACAAAGAACGTTTTGGACTTGTTTATGTAGACTACACAACCCAGCGCAGGATTGCAAAAGATTCCGCATACTGGTACAGAGAGGTGATGAGAATGAATGGAGAAAATTTAAGTTGTAACCAGCCGTATAAGCAGATCCTCTTTATGGAGCCGGAAATGAGAACGTATACAAAAAAGGGCAGCTATTGCATGCCTATCGTTTGACCTTCCTCCATCCAAGAACCCACGAGGAAGTGAGCTTTGAGGCTCCGTTACCTGATTATTTCAGTGAGTTGCTTGCAACTCTTCACGAAAAATAGAGGTTATTCAATCTCTTTGTAGTTGGCGAAGTTGAGCTTCGCCACTTTTTTAAGCTCGTCTTTGCCAAACTTTTTGGCGAATTGCTTTGCAAACTTGGTGACTGCAGCGCTGGCTCCGAATGGGAACTTAACCCCGTATTGCTCGCTCATT
>OMSS01000098.1 GCA_900313795.1 uncultured bacterium
TTTCTCGCTTGATTGATGTCAGCAGGAAACATTGTGCCAAATAAAACACCCCAAAAGTGTTGCAAATATTCGCTTTTTATTGCATAACTGCAATTTATCGAGAAATAAAAAATCCCAAAAATCAAAAGTGGTATTATAAAATAAATCGATTCGAATAATTCTGTTTTTATCGGGCTTTCTTTTGTTGAAGAAATACTTTTAGATATTCTGTAAACAAATAAAACCAAAAAACTGCTTGCTATAATGAAACACGAAGTGTATGAAAATAAAATTGATATTATTCCAAATGTAGACAGGGCAACGAGTTCACCTCTTTTTAAATCTTTATCTTTTAGTAAAAATGCCACCAAAACGATTAAAATAGAGAAAAATACATCGCAAGTGTAATGTTTGAAAAACATTGTATATAAAATTATGAACTCAGATGTTGCAAATAGTGCGTTTGCAGCCAAAATGCATATTTTATTCCGCAAAACTTTTGTGGATAATTTGCAGAAAATTATCAAAGACAAAACAGAAAACAACCATGGCAAAAACCGCAGAGCGATTTCGTTTGCACCAAAAATTCCATAAATAAATTTTGAACAAATCAAAAATAATGGAGGGCAACATTGACCTTCATAAAGTGGCAAGAACAGTTCAGCAGTTGATTTTTCATTGATGTTATAAATCAATGAGGCTTCATCGTAAAAAAGCGGATAACCCTTTAACCAAGCCATTGTTCGGAAAATTATTCCGAACAAAATTATCGCCGATAAAATTGTTCCAAAAGTTGTGTTTTTTATGCTTTCTGAATTCAATTTTTGCATAAAATAAATATATCACATTTCGGGCTGATATTCTTATTTTTGTTTAGAATGTTTAATTTTTCTTTGCAACTATTTGTGTCATTTGTTAAAAATATTATCACTGGTTAAAAATTTCAATGCAACAAATGGTGTTATTTTCTCGGTGCGAAAAAATTCTCAAAAATTTTTGATTTAGCGAAAAAATTCATGTAAAAGATTTATAAAGAATTTCTTGCGATTGTGATAACACTAATAGTGTTATCTATTGTGTAGTAAAACTTTCGGGCTGTTAATCTTTCAAAAACCGTGTTCAATAACGTTGTAGTATTTTAAATTTTTTTTTGATATAATGGAAACAATAAGAATAGATTTTGGGAAAAGTATGCTCCAAGTCGAAAAGAAGAACGATATAGAACTTCAACTCACGGAAATTTTTGAAAAAGACTGTGTCTCCGACGTTCCCGTGGTTTTATCATACAAGCAAGAATCGCTTGAAAGAATGGCAAAATTCATCACGGGAGAGATTAATCGTTCTATGGCGATAGGGATTGCGGGTGAATCTGCAAGTGGCAAGTCGACCATTGCGAGGGAGTTTATTGAAACCATTGAAAATTTTGCCCTTGATAATGACTTAGGGCAAGTGATTACGAGAGTTAACACGGACGATTATTATTATGATCGTTCGGAGCAGGTTAAAAAAGCAGGAAGTATGGCTGAGTTTGTAAAGACTTATGATTTGGACGTTCCTGAGGCATTGGAATTAGATTTGATGTTTTCACATGTTCAAAAACTTCTATCGGGTAATTCTGTAATGCTTCCGAAATATGACATGTCTGGAACTACCATCAGATGGGATAATCATACACTTGCTAAACCCTCGAAAATCATTATTTCTGAGGGTTTATTTGCACTTACGGAAAAAATTCGTGGGGCTTTTGATTTTAAGATTTACGTCGATATCGATTCGGATATTCAAAAACAGAGATTTTTTGCCCGTGCAGAGGAACGTAAATTGGGTGATTCTGCTAAATCAATGTACGAGAACGTTTCTAACAAGGCAAAAATTTACATCAAACCTTGCAGAGAGGTTGCGGATATTGTTTTATCGGGGGCTGCACCGATTTCGAGTTACAGAAGTTTCTTGAAAAAAATTCTTAGCGTTGTTGCTGATTTATACTTGAAATAACTCATAACACTAATAGTGTTATTGATTGTGGTTGTTATATTTTGAGCGTGTTATTTTTTAAAATATTTGCGTTGAAAAAAACTTTTTGTTTTGATAGAATATTTTCAAAATGAAAAAACTCGGAATTATTATAGTTAATTTGATTTTGCTTATTTTGGTGTTTATTGGTGCTGAATATTTCAGTTATCTTGATGCCAATAAATTTTATGAGCAAAAAATTCCATATTTTCGTCACAAGACCGACACGACGATAGAAACGTTGAAAAATGACGGAAATATGCGAAAACCTTGCGGTTTGGAGTATAAAAAGAAGCCGATTTTGATATACGGTTGCTCAGTTGCGTATGGGTTTGCACTTTCTGCTGAGGAAAGTTTCGGAAATCAATTATCTGAGTTTACAAAAAGACCTGTGCATAATTTTGGAATGTCGGCGAAAGGCTTGCAGCACGCTTATTTCCTTATTAAAAATGATGAGAAAATTTCTCCTGAACCAGAGTACGTTTTTTATGTTTTTATCAACGACCATTTTAGAAGAATGTATGTTGATTGCAACAAAATTGATACGTTGAACTATTTGACATATCGGGTTAAAAATGGCACGCTTGTTGAAAATCGACAAGGAACATTGGCTGACAAATCATATCTCGTAAGCAATTTTAAAAACATGACTTATTATGGTTTGAAAAATATTTTTAAAGACCAAATTTTCGATTTTGCCAAACTTTACATTGTTTCGATGAAAAATGAAATCAAAACCAAATATCCGCATGCTAAGTTTGTTTTGATTGATTACGATAATGGATATTTTTCGGAGTTGACCCCAGAAAGGATTGTGCAACTTAAAAAAGAGGGAATTGACGTTGTCGTTTTAAATGACGAATTTCAGGACAAATTAAAACTGGATAGTTATAAAAATCCTGTTTCGAAGGATATTTTTAGACACCCAAACGGCAAGGCTTGGGAATTGGTTGTAAAATATCTTTCCGAAAAATACAACTTATAGAATTTTTGTTCTATAATTTCATTAGAAAAAAGGATACACACAGATGAATAACATTAAAAAATTAAGAAATATAGCAATTATTGCACACGTTGACCACGGAAAAACTACGCTTGTTGACTGTATGCTCAAGTATGCCGGAGTTTTCAGAGAAAATCAACAAGTTCAAGCGTGCGTTTTGGATAGTAACGACCTCGAAAGAGAAAGAGGCATTACGATTTTGTCAAAAAATATCTCAATCGATTACGACGGCTACAAAATCAATGTAATTGACACCCCCGGTCACGCAGACTTCGGTGGAGAAGTTGAACGTGTACTCGGTATGGTTGATGGTGCTTTGTTGATTGTCGATGCGGCTGAAGGTCCCATGCCTCAAACAAGATTCGTTCTTTCAAAGGCTTTGGAACTCGGCATCAGAGTTATCGTTGTCATCAACAAAATTGATAAACCTGCCGCTGACCCGATGGGTGCTTTGGACAAAGTTTTTGACTTGTTCACAGAATTGACCGATAATGACTATTTGATTGATTTTCCGTACATTTTCTCAAGCAGTTTGAACGGATTTGCAATCAAAGATTTGGACGACCCGAGAGAAAACATTCAACCACTTTTGGACTGTATCGTCGAAAATATTAATCCTCCTGTTGCAAACGTTGACGGAAAACTTCAATTCCACGTTACAACTTTGGATTACAACGATTATGTTGGCAGAATCGCAATCGGCAGAGTCGTTGGCGGCGTTTTGAAAGCAAAAGACCAAGTTTCACTAATCACTCGTGATGGCGAAGTTAAACACGGTCAAATTACAAAATTATATACCTTCAAAGACCTCGGCAGAGTTGAAACAGATGTGGCTTATGCAGGTGATATCGCAGGCGTTGTTGGCTTCCCTGAAATCCAAATCGGTGAAACAATTTCGACCTTTAATGACCCTGAAGCCCTTCCTTTGATTAAAATTGATGAACCAACTTTGCAGATGAATTTCTCTGTTAATGACAGCCCGTTTGCAGGTACGGAAGGCAAATTCGTAACCAGCCGTCAACTCAGAAAAAGACTTTACGACGAACTTGAAAAGAACGTAAGTTTGAGAGTTGAAGATACTGATTCTACTGATGTTTTCAAGGTTTCAGGTCGTGGCGAACTTCACCTTGGCATTTTGATTGAAACAATGCGTCGTGAAGGTTATGAATTCCAAGTTTCAAAACCGGAAGTTATCATCAAAACAATCGACGGTATGCAATATGAACCTTATGAAAACCTTACTGTCGACGTTCCGAGCGGAGATGCAGGCTATTGTATCGAAAGATTGGCTTCACGAAAAGGCGAAATGCTTTCAATGAACACAACAGATACAAGAACTATTTTGGAATTTTCAATCCCGTCAAGAGGTTTGATTGGCTTCGGTACTGAATTTGTCAGAGCCACAGCGGGTGAAGGCATTATGAGCCACACATTCGATGAATACAGACCTTGGGCAGGCGATATTCCAAGACAAAGAACTGGTTCGTTGATTGCCTTTGAAACAGGCGAAGCCGTTCCTTATGCACTCGCTCAGTTTGAAGATAGAGGTACGTTCTTTATTACCCCGAAAACAAAGGTTTATAGAGGAATGATTGTCGGCGAATGTAACAAACCGCAAGACGTCGAAATTAACGTTTGCAAAACGAAAAAACTTACAAACATGAGAAGTTCGACCGCTGATGTTATGGTTACTTTGCAAGCCCATAAAACTATGTCAATGGAAGATTGCATGGAATATATCAGTGATGATGAACTTATGGAAGTTACCCCTGAAAATATCAGAATGAGAAAGGCAGACTTGACTCAAAGAAGATATAATAGATAATTTTCATATTGTTTGGATTTGTCAAAAGGTCGGCTGATTTTCAACCGACCTTCTCTCTTTGCTAGGTGGGATTGCTTCGTTGTTACATTCCTCGCAGTGACGAAGACCCCATTCAGTCATATTGAGGCTTTAGCCGAAGTATCTATATTTATTGAATTTATCAGAGAGGTCTTTTCAATCCCTCAGAATGACGGTATTTTTACAGTGGCGATGTTGTATTAAAACACGTCTAAACCCCGGCAACCCCAACCTGTTGACAATACATTAAGAAATATTAAGAATAATATATACAAAAAGACAATTTTCAGAAGGAGAAAGACTTTAATAAAGAGTAGAGAA
>OMSS01000100.1 GCA_900313795.1 uncultured bacterium
AAATTACTTTTCAAGGTGGTGAGCCGACTTTACTTCCTGAATTTGAGGAATTGCTCGATATTTTTATACAAAATAATGCAAAAATCAGAATTCATTCATCGGGAATAAAGTATTCAAAATCTATTGAAAATGGAATTGCCGAACAACTTGTAACACTTGTTGTGTCTCCTGATACGGGGAAAAAAGAGACGTACGAAACGATAAAACGAAATCCTCATTTCGATGATGTTTGGGATAATTTAAAAAAATATTCAAGTTTTGACCAAGAAAATTTTGTTAAGGCGAAAATGCTTGTCGTTCCACACTATAATGACAGTATTGATGAGGTTGATGCGTTTGTTGACAAGGTAAAATCTTCGAATGTAAAAACGATTGTAATTGACGCAGAAGGTTGGTATAGCAACAAATACGGCTATAATCTCCCTCATATCAGATTTTTGATTGAGTATATGAAAAATTTATGTCTGAAAAATAATATCAATTTTGAATGTTACGATAATGCACAATTTGTTGTTAACAATCAAGTTTTGTGTCAAATTCCAACAGATTATAATGAAATTTTACAACAGTTTGAAGCCCTTAAAAATCAATATATTTCAAGAAGTGTTGACTATTTGTAAGTTGATTGAAACGTTACAGATTTTTCGGGAACGACTTTTTGTGTTAATATATTAAAAATTGGAAGTGGACGATGAAAACGAATAACACAGCAAAAGAAATAGCCGAATTAATTAAGCAGGGTGAGAAAATCCTTGTGGTTACGCACGTTAACCCCGATGGCGACTGTCTCGGTTCGGCTTCGGCTTTGTATTCTTTTATCAAAAATGAATATGGTAAAGAGTCTGTTTTGTGTGTTATTCCTAAAGTTCCACAGTTATATGAATTTTTGCCGAATATTGATAATTTTAAAAATCCTGATGAACTTTTAGGACAAGAATTTGATACGGTAGTTGCGATTGATTGTGCGGCGAAAGACCGCTTGGCGACAGTGATTCCGTTTTTTGACAAGGCAAAAGTAAAAATTAATATTGACCACCACAAAACAAATCCAATGTATGCACAATATAACTACGTTTATGGCGAAAAAAGTTCGGCGGGCGAAGTTCTTGTGAATTTTGCAAAAGAATGTGGTTGGAAGTTTGACCGTGATATTGCAAATGCACTCTACGTCGCAATTTTAACTGATACAGGCGGATTTAAGTTTGATAATACGACAGCGGAAACATTTTTGGCGGTTGCGGATTTGATGGCTTATGGCATCAATCCGTCTTTGCTTTATCGTTGTTGTTATGAGTCGAAACCTGTTGAAACTGTGAAGTTGAGTGCTTGTGCGATTTCGAAATCAGAATTTTTATCAAACGGCAAAATCGCATACACGATTATTACGCTTGATGATATGAAAAAGAATAAAGCCTTAAACGAGCATACTGACGGCATTGTAGAAATGTTGAGACAGGTAAATTCTGTTGATATTGCATTTGTCATAAAAGAAACTGAAGAAGGATTTTCGAAAATCAGCTTGAGAAGTGAGAATTCCGATATTAGCAAAATTGCTCAAAAATTCAATGGGGGTGGACATTCTAAGGCTGCTGGTTGCACTATAAAGAAAAATTATACTATCGCTTTGAACAAATTGCTTGAGGCTATCAAAGAGGAGTTCTCGTATGATTTTTGATGAAGTTGTCAGAAAAGTACGTTCGACTCCGACTATTCGATATATTGAAAGTATCGTCAATAAAATGATTGATGCTGATTACCCTGGAATGGCTGCAGAGATGGCGTTTATGTTCATCTTAGGGCTGTTTCCGTTTTTACTTTTTGCTATGTCTGTTTATGCATGGCTTGGCAGAAGTTCGTTGAGCGGGTATGTAATTTCGGCATTGACACAGGTAGCACCGAGTGATGTTTCGAGACTTATCGAAAGCACATTGTCTCAAGTTACCGTTTTTAAACATGGCGGAATTATGGCGGTTATTTGCTTTTTTGTTACGATTGCATTGTCGTCAAACGCCGTCGCATCAGTTATGAAGGGCTTGAATAGAGCATTTCAAACTGATGAAACAAGACCATTTATTTACACAAGAATTTTATCTGTTTTGATGGTTTTCTTGAATGTAATAGTATTGTTTTTGACGGTAAATATGATTTTGCTAGGGAAAATCATTATGAGCGTTGCACTTGAGTTATTCCATATTCCGAATTTGACCTATCAAATTATTATGATTTTGAGATGGCCGTTGTCGTTTTTGGTTTTGTATTTTACAAGTTATTTTAGTTACTATATTTTGCCAGATATCAAAGGTAACGAGTGGGTTAAAAGGAAAGCGGCACTTGTTGGAACGTTGTTCTTCAGTTGTTTTTGGTTATTGGGTTCGTGGTCGTTTTCATTGTATTTAGACCATTTGAATACATATAATAGAGTTTTTGGAACGATTGGTGCGTTCGTTATTATGATGGTATGGCTTTACTATACGGCAATGATTATCTTGCTCGGCGGTGAATTCAACTATCGTACTTATTTACGCTTGACGGAACGAGAGGAGAAAAAGCACCAACGTCATTACGACGAAGAATTGTACGAAGAGTAGTTAACAATTTGATTTTAAATGCACTGCCGTATATAATATTTAAGAATACAGCATGGAGGGCAGGACAATTAAAAGATTATTGACTACCGCATTAATTTTAGCCGCAGGATTGGCACTTCCGGTAAATGCCGCACCGAAATCAGTAGGTTATCCTGCACAGGCATATTATATTCAGGCTTGCACTAACGAGGATAAAGGCGACATTAAAGGTGCAATCGAAAAAATGCAACGTGCCATCGAGTTGAAAAACGATAACGCACTTTACTATACAAAACTTGCAGGTTTGTACCAAAATTTGGGCGAATGGGATAATGCACTTGCTGCATATAAAAAAGCTGCTCAGTTGAGACCTGACGATTCATTTTTATACCTTGCAATCGGTCAGATATTGCAACAGAAAAAAGATTATGCAAATGCCCTTGAGGCTTACAAATACGTTTTGCAACTCACCCCGAGTTACAAATACAACTACTTAAATCTTGCTAATATTCAATATATTTTGAAAGATTTCAAAGGGGCTGTCGAAAATTACAACGTATTTTTGGTAAATTATCCGAACCATGTTGATGCTCGCAAAAACCTTGCCTCGGCTTATATTGAGTTGGGTGATTATAAAAATGCAAACGAACAATTTAAAATTTCGATGGAAAAACACCCCGAAAACTTCAATGAATACGCTCAATACGGACTTTCTCTCGTGAAAAATTCCGAATGGAACGATGCAAGAACAATTCTTGAAAAAGCAATCGACGTCAATAAAGACGATGCTGCTTCTATCGCCAACCTTGGTATCGTAATGGAAAGAACTGGCGATGGAACAGATGCACTTGCTTTGTTCGAAAAAGCATTGAAACTTGAACCTGAATCGGCTGAAATCACTATCGAATACGCCGATGCACTTCTTTCTTTGGGACAAGATGAAAAAGCAAAAGGTCAATATACAAAATATATTAAGATGAAACCCGATGACCCACACGCTTATTTCAATTTGGGCATAATTTATTCAAAAGAAAAAAATTATGACGATGCGATTACAAGTTTTACTAAAGGTATGGAAAATGCCAAAGATAACGAGGATTTCAAGGCTGAACTTGCAAAATGTTATCACTTCAAAAAGGATTACACTCACGCAGTTCAACTTTATGATGAATTGTTGACTTCTTTGCCGAAGGATAGAACGTTGAGATTCAATAAGGCATTGGCTTTACAGGCTCAACAAAAATACAAAGAAGCAATAGATATTTACACTGCCTTGTATGCAGAACAACCTGAGGACAATATCAAATTATATTTGTCACAAGCGTATATTGCGAACGGCAAGAATCTTATTATTGCTGATAATTACCGCAAGGCAATCGTGAATTTCGAAAAAGCGGCAGAAATCGATGCTAACAATTCAGAAATTTATGTAAATATGGCAAATGCTTATGATAAGTTGGGTTCAGGCTCAAGAGTAATCGAAAGTTACGAAAAGGCTTTGGAAATCGATCCTGACGATAAGTCAATTTCGACGGCGTATGCGAAAGTTTTGTTGAAATACAAAAAGACAGACGATGCACAAAAAGTTACGGAAAATATTGTTAATTCTGAAAACGTAACCCCTGAAGAAAAGGCTATGTCTTTGATTGCACTTGGCGAACAATATTATGACAACAAAAACTTCACAAACGCAAAAGACCAATTTGAAAAAGCAATCGAACTTGATGCTAATAATCCATCATTGTTGATTAAAACCGGTAATTGTTACAAGCAACTTTCTTCGAATGAAAAGGCTCTTGAATATTATCAAAAAGCAATCGAAAAGGACGGAAACAATCCAGACGCTTACTTTAACGCTGGTCTTTGCTACTCAGATTTGGGCAAGGCTAACGAAGCGATTACAAGTTACCAAAAAGCCGTAGAAATCAATAACCAATACGCTTATGCTTATTATGCACTCGGTATTGAATTTGAAAAGGCAAAAAATTATCAAGATGCGATAACAAATTATGAAAAATTCATCGAACTATCGACGGATAAAGGTGCTCAAGCCTCTGTTAAGGCAACTGTGAACGCTTTGAAGAAAAAAATTACGGCTCAATAAACAATGAAAAAGTTTCTGTTTTTAGTCGGAATTTTATTTTCAACGATTTTTATGACAGGATGCTCGGACAATGCAGTTATAATGCTCAAGTCCGAGCCTTTTAATTCGCAAAATTACATGGAATATGAGCACGATTTTCAGGCAAATCAACGGATTTATTATGCGATAATGTCTCCGAGAGGATTTAAGGACACGGCTTTGAAAATCGAAATTTTCACAAAAAATACCAAAGCCCCATCGCTTGGTTTTTCTTACAAATACGGCATTAACGTGCCGATTGACAACACGAAAAAATACTATACCGATTATATTGTTATGACGACACCAGGGCTTTATATTATGCAGGTGTTCGAACTTCGCAGACCTGATAAATGCCTTGCAAGACAAGATTTTTGGGTAAGATAATGTTTTTGTTTGATAAAATCAAATTTTTGTTTCAAAAATTGACCTCTTCAAG
>OMSS01000214.1 GCA_900313795.1 uncultured bacterium
GAAATTCTACAAAAACTCAAAGAAATTTATCGTGGATACGATATTTCAGAAGGTAGAAAGGCATATTTAAGAAGGGTTATCGAGACGTATGGATACCTTCCATATCCTCATATTAAGGCCCTTGAAGAACTCAATGCCGCAGATACTTTGTTCGGGCTGGAAGTTAAATGGCGACTGAATGGTGTTTTTGAAAATGATGATTTTAAAATCAATAAGGGACAAATTTCTCCTGTCTCAAGGGCTGGAATTACGAACTCCGATTGGATAAAGCGTGAGCAGCACAACATTAAATTAATTAACCTTTCTTCACTTGGAAACGGTAATTATTCGCCTGCTCCCGGGAATTTTGTTGATTGGTTAAAGCAGATTTTAATTTTGCCATCAGGCAATCTTGAGAAAAATATTTTAGGAACTACGATTTACTTAATCCCGTTTCACCCTCGTGACTTTGGCTGTGCATATTTGCCAAGTTCTTCAGGAATTAGTGATGCGGTCAAGGACGACTATTTGACAGCAAAATTAGGTATTTCAGCGGAAGAACAAGTGAAGTTGTTTATCACATTGGCACAACTTGCTGGACACCCTGTGATTTATGATATTTTGCCCCAAACAAGCAGATTTTCGAAAGAAGTTCTTGCAAATCCGTCGATTGTACGTTGGATGGACGTAAATTCGCTCATCTCTTCGATTAACGACGAAATCGATTTTCAGGCTGCAAATTTGATTAAAAAATATGGTCAAGACGATGCGAAAATTATTATGAATGTTGCTAAAAGTATCCTTAAGGCAGGCTCTGACGACATTAGCGAACATTATCGTGAAATGTATGAGGAACTTTCAGAGACTTTAGAACCGAAGAAAAAAATTATTTCTGAAAAAATGACCCAAAAAGCTGAGCAGATAAAATTGGTTGACCGTGTAAAATCAATCATTGCGGACGTTGAAGGTGTTCCCAAAGAAATTATTAACGGTGAAGATGACATCAAAAAACAAGGTTCTGACATTGAAAGATTGATAATGGAAGGACTTTGGCCTGTTCCTGGTGGAGCGTGGTGTTCTGCCGGTGTGCCTATTTTTGACAGAATGTCTGAAACTGGCGATTTTCCGATGTTTAAGCACTATGATTATCAGGGTAACGACGTTACGAAGTATGCAAATTTGGATTGCCAATCTCCGTATTACTTTGTTTATCTTGAAAATGGCGATTACAATATGCCCGTGATGAACTATTTTGTGAACAAAGTTCGAAATCTTTGCGGAAAATATCATTTTGACGGAATTCGAGTCGACCATATTGACCACGTCGTGGACGCTTACTCTCAAAAGGGTGACAGACCGATTAGTTATCGTGCACCAAAATACGTTTTGGGCAAAATGAATGACGCTTTGAAGCAGGATTGTCCTCACTTTGCTTCGCTTGCAGAGTATATGTTAGGCGAAAATAATATTAAGGAATATCACCGAGAAATGCACTTTGACGTTCTTTGGGGAAATGATATTATTGCACAAAATTCAAAAACACCTTATGAAATTATTAATAATAACCACGATTTGAAAACTTATAACAAAGCACCGCTCACGAGAGGTTCGGTTGCTGTTTTGAAAACTTATAACAATCAAGACGGTGAGTTCAGGGAAATTAACCAATATCCTGCTCAATTAGGCGAGGCTGGGGCTTTGTTCAAGTGGTTCAAGTTGCATTTCCTTCCAGGGGGCGAAAAGGCACAACGACCGATTATGTATGTTGACGGCGATGAATCGTTTACTATGGTTGGAACTGAGGCTTGTATCGGGGCGGAAGTTTCTCTTTGCCGTGCAAAAGATTATGGATTTTTTGAAAAATTCGATGCAATCGGAAGGTTTGCTCGTAACAATGATTTTTTGACTGACGGTGAAGCACAAATGATTACCCAAACTGACGGCGGATTTGCGTGTTGGGCTGTTTCAAAATCTTCTTCTAAAGAGACTTTGTTCGTTGCGGCAAACTACCTTGCTCCGACGGAATACGTCTTTGAAAACGGCACTCGCACAATCAGAGAGGGTGCTTCGGTTTATAATTCTTCTGTCGATGTTCCGAAAGAATACACGGCGGCTTACGAGTACGTTTACAATTACGATTCAAAACAATATGAAGAACATAAAATCGAAAA
>OMSS01000105.1 GCA_900313795.1 uncultured bacterium
AATGCAACAGAAAGGAAAAATTAAAATGGCAAATATTAAATCTGCAAAGAAAAGAATTTTGGTCGCAGAAAGAAATCACGACAGAAACGTAGCATACAAATCTAAAGTGAAAACTGCGGTTAAAGTTGTTTTAGTTGAAGCAGCAGCCAAAAATCAAGATGCAGTAAACGCAGCACTCAGCACAGTTTACAAACTTTGCGATCAAGGTGTTTCAAAAGGAATTTTCCACAAAAATACTGCAGCAAGAAAAAAATCAAGATTGACTAAAGCAGTTAACAAATTGCTCGCTGAATAACCCAACGTTCAGATAGTCAAAGTTTTAAAGCCCTCAATAACTTGAGGGCTTTTTAATGCTCGTTTTTTCTTGTTGAATTTTTATCCAAGATTCTTTCCTATGCTATGAAAAATAAATTATTAATACATTAGAATTGAAGAATTTCTCCAAGCACGGGGGTAATTTCTTCCCAAGCAAGTCTGTTTGGGTGTACTTTGTCCCAGGCTTTATATTTTTCATCTGAATATATATCTTTATTTATAATGTTTTTCAGTTCTATCACGGTAATTCCTTGTTGTTCGATAGTTTTTATGTCTAAATCGTTCAGGTCATCTGAATATACAAACAATACAAATTTTGCATTCGGAAAAATTTTTTCAGTTTCTTTTTTTATTTCTTGCATGTATAAAGTGAACAAATTTTGTAAATATTTATCATTTATTGGTTGATATTTACGAGCGTAATACTTATAAATAAAGGTTTTTATAATCGGATTATTTGATTTATAAAAACTTAATTCTTTTTCTCCTTTTTCATTTTTCACAATTTTAAAATTAGGACTAATTCGATAGACATTGTTGATTAATCTTCTTTTTTGGTCGTGTATATATGTGTAAATAACAAATTTTGTTTCTTTACCTTGTTTTGGCAATAAATTTTCTTTTTCGTATTTTTTATGATTTCTTAAAATATATAGGGTTTCTCTTGACGATGCTCCTGTTAATCCTATGTTGTAAATTTTGTATTTTGGATATTTTTCACTTAGTACAGCCCCAAATGTTTCATCATCGTCTAAAGCTTCTCCATAAGTATATGAACAACCTGCAATGACAATACAGTCTTTTTTGTACTGCTTTCCGACCGCAGGCTTTCTGAATTCGTCTAAAGAAAAATATTTATTATAGTCTGTTTCTTTGTAGTAGCAAATAAACCGATTTTTAATTTCTGCAAAATATTCGCATAAAGTAAATTTGGGAAAATTTATAATATTATTTTGGTTTTGCGTTTTTAAATTGTCTGATATTTATTTGTTCGTTTGTATTGTTGCAAAAATAAATTCAAGAGCAATCAATAATGAAATTAGGATTAGAATATTAATAATTATTGTGCGTAGGGCAAGTAGGCATGTATGTCTTTAAATGATTTTATTTTGAATTTTTCCAAAATTATCTCCGCATTTTCGAGTTTTTTAAATTGTATTTCAAATTTAACCTTTTTGCAAGTTGTAATGTAATTGAGGAAAAATCAATAAATAGCAGGGTCGACTTTAGTCGACCGGTATATTAGAGAAATTTATTACGTCATTCTGAGGTTTTGTAAAAACCGAAGAATCTAGGAGAAAACTTGCAGAAAAATAGATTCTTCGGGATAAATCCCTCAGAATGCCGAATATGTTGGCGGTATAGATACTTCGGCTAAAGCCTTAGTATGACGAGGACTTCGTCCTGCTCTGTTTGTGCCTGAATATGTTTTCAGCAATTATTGTCACTGAGAGGGCTTTGCCCGTGGCAGTCCAGTAGGTAATAGGTCATTTGATGAATTCTGTAACTACGCCGTTATTTTATATAATTGAATCGTTTATTTTCTAATATTTATCGACATTTTTATATTTTGGAAGCCGTCGATTTCGTTTGAAAAATCTTTGTCGGTTTTGACAGACAAAATTGTGCTATTTTCTGTGATTGCAAGGCTTTCTTTGTCTTTGAAATCATCGTTGAACAACACTTTGTCGATTTTGCCTGAGATTTTTGCAGATGAATTTTTCAATTTTATTGTGACAGGTTGGTTTGATTCAATTTTGACAAATTTCGCCTGTTTCTTTGGAATGACGATGATAAGGCGGTTTGCGTTGATTGAGAGCAACAATCTGTCCTTGTTGATATTTTCACTTTTTGAGACGAAAATGCTTTCGATTTTGCCTTTTTCAGGTGCTAAAATTTTTGTATTTTCTAAATCAATTTTTGCCTGTTCGACTTCTGATAGTATAATTGCGAGTTTGTTTTTCGCATCTTCAACGTCTTTTTTTGCTCCCAAATAGGAGAAATTCGAATTTTGCATTTCGTTGATGCTTCTGTCAAAATCCTCTTTTGTTGCGATTTTTTCATCAAACATCGACTGATTTCTGTCACAATCTTTTTTTGCGATATCAAGTTCTGCACTACGTTTTTCTAAAACAGTTTCAAAATCTGAAAGTTCTTGTTCTGCTTGAATTTTAGAACTTTGGAATTTTTTTAGACGAAGTTCATACTTTGCAGGGTAAATTTTGACGAGCAAATCGCCCTGATTGACAGTATCACCTTCTTTTACGGGAATTTCAAAAATATTACCTTCAATTTTTGAAAAGATATTTTCGTGAGTTGAGATAATTGTTGCATCGTCGATATTGATTTTACCGTAATTATGCACAAATAGAGCGATAGCGGTGATTGCCGCCAACGAAAAAATTGTTAGTGTTATTTTGTTTAAAAGGATATTTTTTATTGAAAAATTAGTCAAAACGTCTCGTTTCATTTCGTCATACAAGTTATATTTGCCCGAAAACAGGGATTTTTAACACTTAAATTCTTTGAACAATTTTCCGCTTTTGTCCTTGACCGTTCTTGGATTATACATCAAATCACGGCGTTTTTGAACGTTTTCGTCTTTGATGTAATCTTCGTATCTCATTTGATAATTCAAGTAACCGTTCGTCGAAACTTCGATGATTCTTGTCGCAACTGTGTTTATGAATTGATAATCTTGTGATGTAAACAATACCGTGCCAGAAAAGTCAATGAGGGCATTGTTTAGAGCCGTAATCGATTCCAAATCGAGGTGGTTTGTCGGTTCGTCCATAATTAAAACATTTGTTTCTGCAACCATCATTTTTGCGAACATACAACGGACTTTTTCTCCGCCGGAGAGGACTCTTGCTGATTTTTCGGCTTCTTCTCCAGAGAATAACATTCTGCCCAAATACCCTCTCAAGTAACTCGTGTGTTGGTCAGGAGAGTATTGTGCAAGCCATTCGATGAGATTTTTATCCGTGTCGAAAAATTTTGTATTATCCTTCGGAAAGTAACTGTGCGTAGCCGTTACACCCCATTTGATTTCGCCGGAATCAGGTTCTTCAAGACCTTCAAGCATATTAAAAAGTGATGTCAAAATGAGAGGGTCTTTTGCAATAAATGCGATTTTTTCACCTTGCGTAACGTCGAAAGATAGTGTCCTGATTAAGGTTTCACCTTCATGTGTTTTCTTTAAGTCTTTGACCGAAAGAACATCTCGTCCGGGGATTTTGACGTAATTAAAGTAAATTCTTGGATATTGACGGCTTGAGGGGACGATTTCTTCAAGCGAAAGTTTGTTCAACATATTCTTTCTCGAGGTTGCTTGGCTTGCCTTTGAAGCGTTTGCAGAAAATCGAGCGATAAATGTTTTCAACTCTTCCATTTTTTCTTCGATTTTTTTGTTCTTTTCTTCACGTTGCTTTTTGATTAACTGAGTTGCTTGTTGCCAAAAACTGTAATTACCCGTGTAGATTCTGATGTTTCTAAAATCGATATCGGCAATGTGTGTACAAACTTTGTCGAGGAAATTTCTGTCGTGAGATACGACTATGACCGTGTTTTGGAAGTTTATCAAAAATTCTTCGAGCCAACCGATAGTTTTGATATCAAGGTGGTTGGTAGGTTCATCAAGAAGCAAAATGTCTGGGTTGCCAAAAAGTGCTTGAGCAAGCAATACACGGACTTTTTCGCTACCTGAAAGTTCTGCCATTTTTTCATAATGAAGTTCATTAGAAATGCCAAGTTCGCTGAGCAAAGAGGCAGCCGATGATTCTGCTTGCCAACCGTCAAGTTCTGCAAATTCCGCCTCAAGATTTGCAACCTTTATGCCGTCCTCGTCTGAAAAATCAGGCTTCATATAAAGTGCATCTTTTTCCTTCATAATGTCGTAAAGGTGCTTGTGACCCATAATTACGGTATCGATGACAGTGTATTCATCAAATTCAAAGTGGTTTTGTTTTAACACCGCAATCCGTTGATTTTTTTGGATATGAACCTCTCCTGTCGTCGGTTCGAGTTCCCCTGACAAAATTTTTAAAAGGGTACTTTTTCCTGAACCATTTGCCCCGATAAGCCCGTAACAGTTGCCTGTCGTGAATTTCAAGTTGACATTTTCAAATAACGGTTCCGTCCCAAATCTTACGGATAAATTTTCTAATGTAATCATAATAAGCCTCTTGCGTGTGTTTATTCAAAATTATTATAAACAGTTCTTCAAGTCAAATTAAGAGAGTTTGTCATATTCTCTTCGGATTTCTTGAATGTCTTGCCACATAAGCCATTTCGGGCTGCCCTTTGTTTTCGCATCGTTTCTTAAAAGATATGACGGGTGAAAAATCGGCATCATTTTTGAACCGTACGGTCCGTCGAACCATTTGCCTCTTGCCCTTGTTATGCCTAGTTCTTCTGGCAACATCGTGTTGAGTGCAACATTTCCGCATACCAAAATAATTTTTGGTTTCAAAATATCAATTTGTGCCTTTAAATAATTAAAACAGGCTTTTTTCTCCTCGGGTAAAGGATTTCTGTTTTCTGGGGGGCGGCATTTTATCGTGTTGCAAATGTAAATGTCGTTTCTTGTCTGCAGGAA
>OMSS01000108.1 GCA_900313795.1 uncultured bacterium
ATTGATAATGCCGGCACCTTTAAGTCCGACAAATGCAAGATAAAGTCCCAAACCTGCTGTGAATGCAAATTTCAAGCAAGCTGGCAAACAATTTACGAGCCAAGCTCTCACGTTGCAAATTGTTAAAACAAAAAGCGTAATTGCAGCGATAACTACCGCTCCGAAGGCCTTTTGCCATTCACCTTCTCCAAACATCGGCACAACCGTATATGCAAGGAACACATATTCAGCGAGTAATGGTGCAACCGCAAACGGTCTGTTTGCAATCAATCCCATCAACATACAACCGACAAACGCCATATAAATAATTGTTGAAGTAACCGCCCCTTGTGGCATACCGATTCCGCTCATAATGTTTGGAATAACAATCATAATGTATGCGAGTGTTGCAAACGTCGTTACCCCGGCAACCAACTCTGTTTTGAGGTTTGTATTTAATTCCTCGAACTTAAAAAATTTGCTTAACGCATTAGAGATATTCATAATTTTTAACCCTTTTTATAAGATTTTTTTATCGTATCAAAAATATAAATTTTTTTAATTAAAAATCTTCCAAAAGGTTAACATTTTGCAAAATTATGTTAAAATTAAGTGTAACATTATCAAATTTTTATGTTGACGTGTTTTATGTAATTCATAGATTAATGGTGGTGAATTATGACTGATATTTCGAATAATCCTAATAAGTCTTTTTTTGTCAAAAACAATGCAAAAAATAATTTAAGTTTTGGACAGGCAAATATTAATATTGCCGCACTTAGTGACACTCACGGTCAAATTGACAAGTGTGCCGCAATTCAAGATACTTACGAAAAAAATAAAAATCAAATTCACCCTGACGGAAAAAATCCAAGTAACAAAAACGTTCTTGCGGTTGTTGGGGACTGGTTTATGAACCCGACAAGAAAAGGTTATTTGTCGTTCAAAGAAACTATCGGCGATATGCAAGGCAAGTTTTTGGGCGATATGATTGACAGAATGAAATCAGGTTTAGGTAATTTGACGACTCTTTATACACCAGGAAATCACTGTCTCGAAGGGGGCGACTCATTCCTTTTTGATAAGACTAAAAAGTGCGATATGACAACGGTTATGACGAATGTTAACGTCGAAAATTCCAAGTCGATTACCTCTCTTGAACCAGAAGCACAAAAGAAAATTACCACTTCAACAATTCTAGAAGTTCCTGATGACAAAAATCCTGATAAGGTTCACAAAATGCTTGTTTTGGGTATGATTTGCCCGAATATGGACTATTATTGCAACGGTTTGATTAACGATTTGGATATTTTGGATAGAAACCGTAAAAAAGAAGTGAAATTAGAAGAAGGCGATTTGACTGAAACTTACAAACAATTCAACGAAGAAATTGCGAAGTTTAAGGAAGAAAACCCTGATTCTCCTGTTATGCTCTTAAATCACGCCGGTCAAAGAGTTGTTCAAATGCTTTGCAACCATTGCGATTTAGACCTTGTTTTGAACGGGCATGATCACAAAGATGAAACCTCTGTTTTCACAAGTGCTGCAACGGGTAAGGAAACTTTGGTTTGCTCATTATCTGAAAACGCAAAACTTATGGATGCTGTAAATGTCCATTTTGACGACGATGGCAAGTTTTCTTTCGATTCAAAAACTTTGTATGTGAAACTTGAAGAACAAGATGCGATTTTCAAAAAACAGTTTGATGAAACTTTCGCAGAAGATACGAAGGGAATTGTTGAAATTACTGACCCTTCAGGCTGTGACAGATTGAAGGTTGATAATATCAGATTTGCCGATAATCCGCTTGAAAAATTAGTTACGGATACAATTATTTCGCACATCAAAACGAAAGAACCTGATACGCAGTTGTTTATGATGAACACTTCTGCTTTCCGTTCGGAACTTCAAGTTGACAAGGAAAATCCTGTTACAAATATGCAACTTATGGATTTGATGAGCGGTTTGATTGAAAAAGAGGCAAAAATCAGAGTCGGAAACTTCCCGGGGGAAACTATTGCGAAAATGGTTGACCAAAATGTCCGTGAAAATAACGAAAACAAGACAAGAAACGTTCTTATGGGCTGGTCAGGCTTGCAAATGGACAGAGGGGCGATTATTCGTTTGCAAAACGAAGGCAACACCGATATGAAGGAAGTTGCGAAGTTTATCAAAATTATGGACGAAAATGGCGAATACCAACCGATTGATTTTTCAAAAACTTATAAAACGGCTGTAACTCAGAAATTGTTTGATAAAACAGGTATTGAGGACGTTAAAAAATTGGACGGCGAATTTATACACCTTGGCGAAACGGCTAACGATTGTTTGCTAGCAGGCGTTAAGGAAAAAGGATACAAACTCACTGTGCCGCAAGACATTAGGGTTATCGATGACGGCGAAGGCGAAAGAAAATCTTAAACCGTGATTTTTCCTTGATGTGTTCTTGGTTTGCATAATTAATTAATTTTTGATAAAATTGTGCCATGAAAAATGACACGATTTTTGTTTGTGATTTTGACGGAACAATTACGAAAAAAGACACTATAAATGACTTTTTGGACAGATTTGCGGATAAAAAATGGATTGAAGTGGAAGAAGGCTGGGTTGCTGGTCGAATTTCGACTTGTGATGCAATGCGTTCTCAATTTAGCATGATAAAAGGTATGACCCTAGAGGTTTTCGACCGATTTTTTGAAACAGTTGAAATTGACGATTATTTTGAAAAATTTTACGAATTATGTAAGGAAAAAGGTTATAAAGTCGTAATTGTGAGCGACGGATTTGAATATTTTATAAGACGAGTGCTTGCCAAATATAGCATTAATGATATTGAAATTTATTCAAATTATTTTGATTTTAATGACGGAAATTTTATTATGGATTTTCCTTATAAAAATAATAACTGCAAGCGTGGAGCAGGAACTTGCAAATGTTCATTTATTGAAAAATTTCGTGAAAAATATGAAAAAATTATATACATAGGCGACGGTGCATCAGACTTTTGCCCATCGTCAAAAGCAGATTTTTTATTTGCAAAGAAGAAACTTTTGGAGTATTGTAAAGAGAATAATATCCCTTATGTGAAATATTCTGATTTTAACGAGGTAATTAATCATGACATGTTTAAAGAATGATATAGAAAACACAATAACCGACGAAGAACTATTGGAAAAGGACAGCAAATATTGTTCTTTCGGTGATACGGTTCACTATTCAAAGAATCCTAAAGTTTTTCACCGCTGTGAAGGTGCATATATGTATGATGCGGACGATACACCGTATTTGGATATGCAGATGTATTTTTCGGCTGCAAATTTTGGCTATAATAACAAAAGAATTATAAACGCTGTTATCGACCAAATGAATACTTTGCCTCAAATTACACCGAAATACGTTCATAAGTACAAAGTTCTTTTGTCAGAAAAATTGTGTAAGGCATGCGAAGCACGATTTGGCGAAGAAGGAAGAATCAATTTCAATGTTGGCGGTGCACAAGCGGTTGAAGATATGATTAAATTGGTCAGAGCCAATACTCATAGAAACAGTTTCTTCGCATTCCAAGGCGGATATCACGGCAAAACAGTTGCAACAACAGCAATTTCTTCTAATTTTAAATACCGTGAAAAATATGGTCACTACGGTGATAGAGCACACTTTGTGCCGTTTCCGTATTGTTTCAGATGTCCGTTTGACAAAAAATGTGACAGTTGCGATTTTTATTGTATCAAACATTTTGAACGTCAATTCGACAGTGAATACAAAGGTTTGTGCAATCCATACGACGGAGAAACAGAATATAAAGCATTTATCGCTGAACCTGTTTTAGGTACTGGCGGCTATATTAATGCTCCTGAGGGATATTTTAAAGAACTCAAAAAAATTCTTGATAAATACGGAATTATGTTTATTGACGATGAAATTCAAATGGGATTTTATCGTACGGGTAAACTTTGGGCAATCGAAAATTACGGTGTAACTCCTGATGTTATTTGCTTTGCTAAGTCTTTGACTAACGGTATGAACCCGTTGTCGGGCTTCTGGGCAAAAGAAAAATACATCAACCCGGAGAAGTTTCCCCCAGGATCTGCTCACTCAACATTCTGCTCGAATCCGATAGGAACTCGTGCAGGATATGAAGTTATGAAGATGATTGAGGAAGAAAACTTCGACGTAACAGTTCCAGAAAAAGGAAAATATTTCTTGGATGGCTTGAAGGAAATTCAAAAACGTCATAAATGTATTGGAGAAGTCGGCGGCTTAGGTTTGGCTTTGAGAGCGGAACTTGTTTGTGAAGATGGAATTTCTCCGAACAGAGAATTGTGCGGAAAAGTTCTTGCTGAAGGCTTGAAGGGCGATTTGACCTATAACGGCAAAAAGTGTGGCTTGATTCTTCACAACGGCGGATTTTACAAGAACATTATCACGTTTGTTCCGAACGTTTTCATCACAAAAGAAGAAATCGATATGGCACTTGAACTCTTCGACGTACTCCTCACGAGGTGCGAATAATTGGGTTCAGCTTTCAAATTTATTAACGAAGATAACCCTAAAAAGGCTGTCCTGTTGTTTCATGGTCTTACGGGCAGCCCTTT
>OMSS01000070.1 GCA_900313795.1 uncultured bacterium
TTATATGCAGACGGTACGACGGTTTTCACGATTTGAAAAGCATTATGCACGCAATAAGTTTGTACGATTATTTGACGTTCAAACTTGAGGACGGAGAGGGCTTGAGCGTTGAACTTTCTGGCAATTCAGACGAAATTCCTTATGATGAACACAATTTGGTTTATAAGGCGGCGGTGAAATTTTTTGAAGCGGCTGGCGTTCAAAATGCGAAACTATATGTTTATATAGAAAAAAATATTCCTGTTGCGGCAGGGCTTGCTGGTGGAAGCACTGATGCAGCAGCAACCTTGTATGGCTTAAATAGGCTCTATGACAGAGTTTTGTCTAAGGAAAAAATCAATGAACTTTGTGCATCACTTGGTTCAGATTTGAATTTTTGTATCAAAGGTGGTTGTGCAATTTGCACCTCAAGAGGGGAAGAGGTTCGCCCGATACCGTTTTTGGAACTTCCGATTTCGATTGTTAAACCCAGAAATCTCAAAATCAGTGCAAGAGAAGCGTTTGAGGAATATGATAATTATGAAAACAAGAGATACACGAATTCAACCGATGCGTTGACGGGGTTGATTGTTTGTGGTCATTTTGACCATTCGTTCGTTCACAATGACTTGGAAGCACCCATTGTGCGTAAATATTCGAGTTTGGCGAATATTAAATGCAATCTCGAAAATTCGTTTATGTCTGGCAGTGGTCCTGTTTTTTATACCTTCACCGATGAACTTTCGGTCAATTTTGAGCCTGATGAGTTTATTTTTGCAGAACATTTAAGAACAATCGGTCACGGCGTAAAAGTTGTTAGATGAGGTTTTATGAATAATTTTTCTGATACGGAAAAACTTAATAAAAATACGGAAAATATTGATGTTTCCTCGACTTTAGATATTGTCAAAATGATAAATAATGAGGATTTTAACGCTGTTTTGGCGGTGCAAAAATGTTTGCCGAAAATTGCCGAGGCGGTTGATATGATTGCCGAAAACTTCAATAACGGCGGAAGATTGATTTATTTTGGGGCAGGAACGAGCGGTCGTTTGGGGGTTTTGGATGCTTCGGAGTGTCCTCCGACATTTTCCGTACCTGAGTCGATGGTGGTCGGAATTATTGCGGGAGGCGACATTGCACTTCGTCACGCAGTTGAAGGTGCTGAGGACAGTGCTGAGGGTGCAAAAGTTGATTTTGAAAAATTAAATATCTCGAAAAACGACACGGTGACTGCAATTTCTGCAAGCGGAAATGCTGCTTATGTCGTTGAGGTTTTGAAACTTGCTAAAGAAAAAGGTTGCAAGACGATTGCTGTGACATCAAATGAGAATGCGAAAACTAAGGAATTTGCGGACGTTTTTATTTGTGCAAAGACAGGTGCTGAGGCTATTTCGGGGTCAACTCGAATGAAGGCAGGCACGGCACAAAAATTGATTTTGAATATGCTTACTACCTCTGCAATGGTAAAGGTCGGAAAGGTTTATAAAAACTACATGATAGACGTTAAGCCGACGAATATTAAACTCAAAAATCGTGCGGTTAAAATCGTCTCTAAAATTGCCGAAGTCTCAGAAGATGAGTCACTTTTGGCATTGCAAGAAAATGATTTTAAAATTAAACCTGTAATTTTGAAGTTAAAAAACGGTGTCGAAATCGCAGACGCTGAGAGACTTTTGGCTGAAAATAAAGGTGTATTACGAAAAGTTTTTGAACAAATCGAAAAGGAAAAATAATGGAATATTTGAATTTTAACGAGGAAGAATTATCGGCGGAAGTAAAAGAGATGTCGCTGCTTGAAATCAGAAATGTTTGCATGCAATGTCAAAATTGTTCTTTGGCTAAAACGAGAACGAACATTGTTTTTTCTGATGGGTATGCAAATGCTCCCGTAATGCTTATCGGAGAAGCCCCAGGTGCTGATGAAGATGCGACCGGAATACCTTTTGTCGGAAGAGCGGGCAAACTTTTAACTCAACTTTTTGAAGAGTGCGGAATTAACCGTGAGACGGACTTATACATCTGCAACACGCTAAAATGTCGTCCTCCCGAAAATCGTGATCCGAAACCTGAAGAAAAAGAGGTTTGCGAAAAATATTTAGAGGCACAAATCAACATTGTCCGCCCGAAATTGATTGTTCTTTGCGGTGCAACGGCGGCAAAATCGTTCTTGGGCGACGATATAAAAATTTCTCAAATTAGAGGAAACAAGTATATGATTTTCGACAAAATTCCTGCGACGGTTATTTTCCACCCATCATATCTTTTGAGAAATCATTCGGAAGAGCCTAATTCTCCCCGTTGGCTTACGAAAAAAGATTTGAAGGCTATTAAAAAATTTATAGATAATTTGAAATAGTTTGTAACGTATCGTAATATTTAAAAATGGCTGAAACCCTTGCAATATATGGTTTTTGTCTTAAATGGTGATTTTTGGTTGAAAAAATAACCTTAAAAAAATGCACCGTTAAAATGTATTTGATACAATAATGACAAGGAAAACGTTTTCAAGGTTATCATGGCACAAAAGAAATCTAACAAAAAGAATAAAAAATCGGTTGCTGATTTGATTTTGGAACATCATTTCGATGACAAAATCAAGAAGGCTGATTTGGAAGATGAAGAACTTGAAACAGTCAGTGATGACGTGGATTTTGAGCCGATAGAAGAGACGTCCGAAATCGAGGAAGAAAAAATCGTTGAGGACGAAAATGATGTTGCTGAAAACGATGAGATTGTGCCTGTTCAAGATGAAATAACCGAGGTTGAAGAATCGCCCGAAATCGTTGAAGAACAAGACGATGCGAAAGACGAAATCAAGGATTTTTTGAAATCTTCTGATGAAATATTGAACTCTGTTGAAGAAAAAAATAAAACGAACTCTGACGAAGCGGTCAAGCAGTTACAGGAGTTTTTAAACAGAGTTGACAAGCGAGTGGATAAACTTGCGAAGGCTCAAGCCGAAAAAGAGGACGAAATCGACATCGTTGGAGATGAATTCCAGTTTAAAAAATTGAAAGGCGAATTGACGTTTTTCCAAAATGAGTTGGAAGAAAGTATTCAAGGGCAATTCAGCGATTTGAGCGAAACCGTTACTTCTGTTATTTTGGAATTGAAAAATAAATTTATCGAAATTCAAGATTATCTTGAACAAGATACGATAAAACAATTAAAGCATATCTCAAATAGCGTAAAAGCAGTCAAGGCGGATGTTGATGCCGTTTCTGACGAGGTTAAGGCTATTGATAAGCAGGCGATTTTTGAGACCGAAAAACGTACGAAGCAAATCGTCGGTATGACGAAAAAATCGAAAGATGAACTTCTTGCTGAAATTAAAAATCTCAATGAAGTTGCGGCGAAGGCTGATGTTTTAGAGGCTTATAACGAAGAAAATAAGGCTCTTTTTGTCAAAACAAACTCTGACAATGTTACACTTTTTGAAACTCGTTCGTCAGAAAATCTTGCAACAATTAAAAATGAACTTGCACAAGTTCGAAGCAATTTGCACACTCAAATTCAAGAAATTTTGAGAAAAATCGTTATTCAAGAAGAAATCAAGTCGCTTTGTGACGATGCGTTGAGCGAAATTCGCAACAACAACAGCGAAATCGGTGTTGTTCGTAAGTTCATGAAAGGCACTCAAGCAATTGAACAACGCCACGAGGAACTTCTTGATGAAATAAGAATTCTTGTTGAGGATTTGTCCGATTATGAACTCAACGAGGCTTCGGACAAAGTTGATATTATTTATGAAAACATCGGTATGCTCAATGAATGGGCAAATAAATCGGACAAGTTGATTGAGGATTTTGATGCTCTGCGTGAAGATTTTGACCTCAACAGTGACAAGGTCGATATCATTTATGACAATTTAACTTTCATTAACGATTGGGTCAAAAACCTTGATAAATTTGCAAAAGATATTGAAGATTTGAAGTCGGATTTCGAACGGGACGAAAAACTGACCGAAAAAATCGACAGCCTTTACACGAACATCAATGCAATCAAGGATTGGAGCAAAAAGGCCGATGCACTTGCACTTCAGGTTCGTGCTTTGTCCGTACAAATCAGCGAAACAGAATCGACCATAAACTCGCAAAACCTTGCAGACATCAAGGAATTGTTCACTCAAATGACAGAAGATATGTCGAATTTGAGCAGTCGTACGAACAAAATGATTTTGGACACCGACAAGACAAACGATACGATGGTCGGTCATTTGAACAATCTCAAAACGATTATCGATTCTCTCAGAGACACGACGGATACGTTTGAGTTTGCCGAATTGAAAAGCAAAATCGATGAGATAAAAAATAATTCAAAAAAAAGTTCAGATTTTGAAATGGTTATGACGGAAGCGTTTGGCTACCTTGCTGAATGGATTGATTCGGCAGGTGCAATGATTAACCAAATCCGCACTGACCTCAACAACGTTCAATCTCAACAAGATGAACAGGCTGAACAAATTAACAAGCAATACAACGAGCAAGTTGACAGGCTTTTGGAAATTCAAAATTCGTTTGAAAACATTTCTAAAACTGAAGAAAAGGCTGAAAATAACGTTGCAGAACAGATTGCGGAAATTATTTCTCAAAACAATGCAGCAATTCAAAATGTTGTGACGAAGCAAAATCAAGAAATTCAAGAAATTTTGGCAGCACAAAATGCTCAAATTCAAAAAATCTTGGAAGAACAACAACTTCAAGCACAAGATATTCAAGCGTTGCAATCTCAGTCAGCACAAGTGATTGAGTCAATTCAACAAATGCAAGAACAGTCAACTGATGCTCTTGAAAAATTTAACGAACAATCAAGTCAAATTGCACAAAATGTTCAAGATTTTCAATCTGATATTTCGGGCGAAATCCACCAATAATCCGACTCATTTCGCCTGAGAATGTGCGATTATCGTTAAATATCCTATTTATAAGAAAATTGATGTAAAATACGATAAGAGTATAGATATAGATGAACCAGCAAACAGTAATCATGTACTTGGTGGTGTTTATGTATGTCCATATTTCATAGGTGGTGGCCATATAGTTTACAAGTTTGTTGGCATGGTAGTGAAGATTGAGAACAAATGGAAATTGCAGATTCCGTTTGTAGGTATGTCTCATGAAAATTCTTCTGTAGAACCTGATGAGAAGTCACAAGAGGAGCCCAACGTAGAAGAGCCTGCTCAAGAAAAAGATGATCAGGACATAGATCTAACTCCTGTGGAACAGCCTAAGGATAAGAAAAAAGGTAAGAAATCAAAGAAATAACGAAAATGAGTGAAATTCGCTTTAGAATAGCAGCTAAAACAGATGTTGGTTTGGAAAGAACCAATAATGAAGATGATTTCCAGGTTTCTGCAAATCTAGATGAACTGCCCATGAAGTGGGTTAATAATCAAGAGTATACCCTTGGCAAAAAAGGTGCTCTTTTGGTTGTGGCTGATGGAATGGGTGGAATGAATGCTGGCGAAGTGGCCTCTGAAATTGCAATATCAACTGTACGTGAATGCTTCAGTCCTGAGAATATTACTGACGATGTGGTAATGTCTAATTCCGCTATCGAGAAGTTTATGAAAGGTGTTATCGTCAAGGCTGATAAACGTATTAAGAAATATGCAAAGGAAAATCCTGATTCGCGCAGCATGGGTACCACCATTGTTATTGCTTGGCTTTTTGATGGAAATCTTTATGTATCATGGTGCGGTGATAGTCGCGCATATATTTACAATCCAAACACAGGCCTTTTCCAGATATCAAAAGATCATTCTTATGTTCAGGATTTGGTGGATGCAGGGAAGATTAGTACTGAAGAAGCTTTTGATTTCCCTGATAGCAACATTATCACCCGATCACTTAATGATACTACGCCCAAAGTAAAGCCTGATTTCATGGCAGTACCACAGAAATTATGTGATAATGATGTGATTCTACTGTGTTCTGATGGACTGAATGGCATGATTCGTGACGAGGAGATCGAACAGATTATTGCTGATAATCAGGGAAATATGACAGAATGTGTCGACTCTTTGATACAAGCTGCACTTGATGCTGCAGGTGCAGATAATTGTACGGTCGCTTTGTGTCAAATTCTATCAGGTGGTGCACAATCTACAACAGATAGAATTCCTAAGCATAGCATTCGCAAAAAAACTTCTAGGCAGCCTGAGGGCAAAGAGGAACCTAAAAAGAAAAGTAAGAAATGGTTGTTTGTTCTTATTGCTGTTCTTTGTGCGGCTGCTTTAGGCGGATGGTTGTATTTAGGAAATAATATATCATCTGATAGTGAAAATGTACTTCCACAAGATAGTTCCAATATCGTTAAAGTAAATACAGATTCTATTGAAAAGGCAAAAAAAGATTCTATTGAGAAGGCTTGTATCGATTCAATAGGAAAAGCGAAGCGTGATTCTATAGAAAAAGCCGTTCGAGATTCATTAATTCGTGAAAATGACAAGAAGAAGGCTTTAGAGGCTATCAAGAAGACTGCAGATAAGAAAAAAGTGGATAAAAAAGCTGGTGACAATCTGCCTCTTGATGATATGAATGAAGTTCAAAACTCAAATTGATATGAATAAACCAATAACGATCGGACGAAATCGTCAGCGAAGATTATGACATTGTTAGTAACGACCATGCTGAAATAACTCAGCAGGGAGTAGAAATTGTATATACTGATCATAGTTCAAATGGAACGATTATAAATGGACAGAAAATACAGGGGAGAAGTGTTAACATATATCGTGGAGATAAAATAGTTCTGGCTGGTGTCTATGAACTTAGATGGAGTGAGATAGAACCTCTGATTACCCCAATAGGAAGACCAACTGTAGCTAGGAATATAAGAGGCGATGTTAATTCGCCATCTGATGGTCAACAGAGATTTTCTGCAAATTCACGTCCTACAGATCTCTATGCAAATCGAAATGCTTCAAAACAACAGCAACAGCCTGCTTTTGTTGAACAGCCTAAGATAAATGAATCTGAACCACTTGAGTATTTGGGAAGACAAGCTCAGTCTAGGCGTGTTGAACAGGAACTGGCAAAATGGAACTGGGGAGCTTTCTACTTTGGGTGGATATGGGGTGTTTTTAATAAGGTATACATTTCATTGCTGCAATTAGTTGTATTGTTGGTGTCTACCATTACTGTTTTTATTGGCCTTGGGGTAATCTCACCAGTATTCAGTTTAATTAGTTTAGGAATTAGCATATGGCTGGGACTTAAAGGCTCATCGATGGCATGGAATAATGATGCATATAATGGCTTTGATCATTTCTTGTCTTCGAGACACGCATGGAATGTTGCTGCTGCAATCTTTTTTGGAGTGACAATATTTCTAATCCTTATTTCTCTGTTGTTTTTGTTGATGTAATAATATAACTCCTTATATATGGAAGGCGAAAACTTATTTCATGATAGATACTTTTTAGAAAGATTGCTTGGTAGAGGCAATTTCTCTGAAGTCTGGTTAGCCAAGGACACCAAGACTGATATTCAGGTGGCATTAAAAATATATGCACCTGCAACAGGACTTGATGATCATGGTATGAATATATTGTCTCGTGAGTTTGCAATTGTTGTCTCTGCAAATCAGAAGAATCTGCTTAAGCCGTTATATTATGATTCTTTTGAGCGTAAGCCTTATCTGGTGTTGCCATATTGCAAGAATGGAACTATTCAAAGACATATAGGCAAGTTTTCTGAAGAAGATGCCTGGCATTTGTTCCATGATGTTGCTGCGGGGCTTGCGTATTTGCATTCAATGGAGCCAACTCTGATACATCAGGATATAAAGCCTGATAATATCATGATAGCTGATAATGGCACTTATATGATTACCGATTTTGGCATTAGTGCTCATGCGATGTCTGCATTACGTAAAAGTGTAAGTACAAAGTTCGCATCAGCTGGTACTACAGCTTATATGGCTCCTGAACGTTTCAGTAAGGATAACACACCTATTAAAGCCAATGATATCTGGTCATTGGGAGCGATGGTATATGAAATGCTGACAGGAACCGTTCCATTTACGAGCGGAACAATGGTAGAAGGAGGAATATTACAAGCGAAAGGGGCTGAAATACCTGATTTACCAAGTATATACACTCCAGAATTGAATCAGATGATTCATATGTGCCTGAATATTGAGCCTTGGGAGAGACCAACTGCTGATGATATTGTTGAGTATGCCCAGATTGCTCTTGACGGTGGGAACCCATTCCCAGGACCTGATCCATGGTATGTTAAATATAAGATGCCATTGATTGTAAGTTTATGTGCCATTGTGTTATTGGTGGCTATTGGTACCACAAAGTATATTTCTGATCTTAATAAAGGTGATTCTCCAAAAATAGAATTGAAAGGCATTGCCAAGGCTGCAGATATGATGAAGAAATCTGATACGGCTAAGAAGGGGTTGGCATTTCTTAATGAGATGGTATTGAAGAATGATGCTGATGCTGTTTATTTATTGAGCAGATTATATTTCGGAAGAAATAACAGTGAGTACGACCCTGATAGTATAAGAAATATGCGACAAATACTGTTAGATGGTGGTTTTATTGAGAGCGATTATAAAGAACAAATGTGAACAGAAAATAAGAGAAATGGAAGGTTTCCGTAAATGGAAGGTTACAAGAAGATTAAAAAAAGC
>OMSS01000110.1 GCA_900313795.1 uncultured bacterium
ACCGCTTATGAAATAGTTTTGAAAAAGGCTTGATTTTGCCTGAAAAAGCAAGATTTGTATATTTTTCTGACATTTTGTAATCACAAAACTTAATATAAATATACAAAAGGGTTGCAATTTATATATGTGCGTACAATAATGGAATTGTAGTTACCGCGGGGTAGAGCAGCCTGGTAGCTCGTCGGGCTCATAACCCGGAGGTCGTGTGGTTCAAATCCCACCCCCGCAACCATTTAAACGAAAAGGACTTCTGATATATGCGAAGTTCTTTTTTTTTGCAATAATCAATATTCACCCAAGAAATCTTGCAGCATCTTTTTTTGTTTTCGTGTCAATGTCATTTGAATTTTGAAATCTGGAGCATTAATTTCGAAAACCAACGTGAGATACGACCCTAAAAACTCGAAATCATTGAAACTATGGTCAAAAACAAATTCTTTTTTTTGATAAGTAACGACCACAAATTCAGGATACATATCCATAAATACCGATTTGCTTTTGTTTACAGGAATTGAGTGCCAACATTTTTGCGAGGCAAAATGTGCAATTGGCTTGCCATAACGGCGAAGAATTTGTGCCGACGGACGTAAGTTCTTATTCATAACAAACATCACAATCAAAGCCCAAAGTGCAAATACAAAAAATGGAGTATAAAAACTCAAATCAGTATTCATAAATGAATTATAACATTTTTTTTCAAAGACACAAGATTTTATTTAAAAAATTCGCAAAAATGATAAAACTGAAAATGGGCTTGTTTAATCTGTTCTGTTACAAAATCCGAAAACTCAACCGCCATCTGCTTTGAGGAAGTATTTTTTGCTCGTTTAACAATCATATCATAACCTATTTTCGACTTTAAACAAGAAATAAAAAACACCGGTAACTCAAGCAATTCCGCCAATTTGAACGTTCCTAAGGGGAAATCAACCTTGAAAGAACAAACCTCGACCTCGACATTTCGATTGTTTTTTGAAGTCCTATCCCCAGCAATGAACACAAATTCGCCCTTTTCGGTCCTATCTTTCAAGTCGATTACAGTCTCGACCCCGATTTGCTCAACAGGGACTAAATTTATGTTTTTGGAACTTGAAATTTTGCACAAAAAATTCCGAAAAATCTTTGCTTGCTCAAGACTTAAAACAATAGAAATTTTTTGCTCATTTTCAATCAAAACCCTTGCAACATCAATATTTCCGACATGAGAAAAAATACAAACAGCACCTTTATTTTCCTCTCGATACCGCCAAAAATCTTCACAAACATTTTCTGTCGCAATTTTTTTCTTGTCAAAATTGCCACCAAAAACCTCAATTTTATCAACGAGAGATAATGCGTAAGACAAAAAATGCCTAAACACATTGCAATTATTCGGTTTAACACCAATAACTGAAAGATATTTTTTAGAATATTCTCTCAAATCTTTGCTTGAGAAAAAAGTTCCAACAGCAACAAAAAATGCAATAATTTTGACAGGAAATTTGCCGAAAAGTTTGTAAATATAGTATGTTAAAATCAGCCGTTTTTCGCCCGCTGAGCGTTCTTTGACATCATACCACTTCATCATTGCCCCCGTCAATTAAAATCAAACTAAAAAGATACGACGAAAAAATTCCGACCGACAAAACAAAGCCCAAAGACGAAATGAGTTTGAACGAAGTAAATGTCAACAAAAAGAACGAAAAAGCAGTCGTCAAACAGGAAATCAGGACAGCATCAGCAGAATTTTTGATTTTAGAAATTCTGAAAATCGAATAATCGAGCGTGAACCCTAAAATCAAAAACATCGCAAAAATATGAAATAAATTTACAGGTTGCATCGTCAACCCAAGTGCCGCAAAACTCGTCAATATTCCACAAATCGACGGCAAAATAATCTTGAATGCCCCATTTTCATATCTCAAATACAAATAGCCTAAAAGCATTAAAAATGCCCCAAAAACAAGCTGCACGCACGTTTTTCGGTGTTTTTCGAGTTGAAAAGAAACATCTTTTGCAATGTTAATTACACTCGCACCGTCAATCTTTAAATCGGACTCAATGTCTTTATTTACAACCATTACAGACGTTTTTTCATCAAGCATAAAATTTTTCAAAAAATTATTTTTCTCAAAGTTTGGCAAAATTTCTTTTTGTGGCAAATCACCCGACAAATGGCGAATTTGCTCCGACGACAATATATCAGAACAAGAGTTGAGTTTTTTGTCATACAATTTTTCAATCAATTCTCGATTTGAATTTTGTCTTTTAATTGAAGGAACAAAATCCGAAAGTGCCACAAACTTAGCATTTACAGTATCTTTGACCTGCTCTTCTTTTTCCAAAATCTTTTGAATATTTTCGCCCGTAACCGCAACGATTGTTCTTGATTTATCAAGAGAAATATCGTTCAAAATCCGCTCACCAAGGGCGAGTTCTACAGATGGCTTATAAAGCGTCGTTATGTCGTCCGTAAACTTAACCCTCGCAAGCCCAAATGCAATAAACACCGCAAATAACACCAAAATAAATTTTTTATATTTAATTTTTAAACAAGGAAATTTATTTTTTTGTGGAAAATCAAACTCAAGTCCGGAATAGAAGTATTTAACGATAAAAAACACCGAAATCAAGCCAGTAGCGGTAAATACGGCGATTTGTCCGAGCAAAGGAATATTCGCAAAAATCAAAACCGCAAACGCTGCAACCGTCGTAACAAGACTATCGGTAAGGCTTTGAAACAATTTTTCCTTGTCTTTTTCCACAAACCAATGCAACGAATAATCAACACAAATGCCGATGAGAGTAGTCGAAAAGACGAATGTTAAAACGTGAACATTTTTAAAAATCAAAGCAGTTAAGCAATAACCGATTCCAATACCAGCCAAAATGCTTGCGATTATTGGGATTAGAACCTTGAAATTTCTAAAATAATAATAAGTCAAAGTTAAAACGAAAATAACCGAAAACAAGGCAATAACGTTGATTTCATTGGCTGAACGTTCACTTGTATAAAGAGAATGAACGGGCGAACCTGTCAAATAGACTTTTTTTTCATCAACAGAATATTTTTTCTGAAGTTCGAAAAGTTGGTTTATATCTGATTTTTGAAGATTGTTCAAGTTCAAAACGGCATAACCATTTCCACCAAAGTCCGTGCTATATCTGACTTCTTTTTGCAACAAGTTCGAAACGAAATCAGAAAAAAGCATAAAAGGGTCATCTTTTGGCTCGGAAACAATCACGCTCGCTGGATTATAGAGAAATTGCCTCGAATTTTTGAACACATCGTCATAACGCTTGTCTAACAACAGTTTTCGAGATTTTTCAGACAAAAAATTAGACCTTGCAGAATTATACTCTGAGAGTAAATTTTCAAACTCAAAATGAGAAACCTTATCCACTCCAAAGTCGTTCAAGAAGTCATCTTTCAGGATTTCAGCCTCAAAAGAATCCTCCCCTTCAAAAACGACATTTACGGCAGAAGAAAATTTGTCCGAAGCCTTAATCAAAACTGATTGATTTTGTGGCAAAACAGCCTTGAGCAGGTTAGTTTCTGGCATTTTACCGAAAACAAGTCCACAAACTACGATAACAAAAACGACAAAGACAAAGATTTTCTTGCCCATTTTAATCTCCAAAGCGGAATTTTATATCCGTCTGAATAGTCGGATTTACTTGGTATATCTGAATTTGCGTAATATGTTTATTGTCGCCAAAAATCTTTATCGACTCAATATGATTTTTGATATTTTCGTTTTTAGCCATCAAACGAACGCTCCAAGACGAATTTTTTGACGATTTTTGCAAAAACAAATCAAAATCTTTATCGATTTTGGAAAAATTTTTCTTCGTAACGGCAAGTATGATATCGTTGATATAGCGGTTATTTGCGGCTGTATAGGACGAAGTCGCCTTGATAGGATAAGTCGTTATAAAATAAACGCCTTTGCCTTTGACAAACCTAAAATCCCCTGAGGACATGACTTTCGAGCCACTAAAAGTTCTTTCTTGCACAAACTTACAATCAACAGACTGCAAAACAGGCAAACTGCTTGCCACAACTGACGCCGGTGTTTTGTCAACGATTGAAAAAGCGGGCATTGCGAAAACAAAAAGTATAAAAACTATAGAAAGAATTTTATACATTTAAAAGTTCCTTAAACCTTTGCGGTGCAACGTAAACACTTTGTTTAGTTTCAATGTTAACGCAAATTTGCATCGATTTGCCCTTAAAAATTTTCTCGCCTTTTTCATCAAAAATTTCGTATTTTATAATCAATGAAGGTTCAAGTTCCTCGATAACCGTTACCATACGGAGGTTTTGGGCAAAAGTCGACGGCTTTATATACTTCATATCAAGTTTCGCAATCGGGTACATCACCCCATCATTTTTCATGTCCATATAATCGTAGCCGATTTTTGCGAGGGTGTCACAGCGAGCAATTTCTAGATATTTGACATAATTTCCGTGCCAAACCACCCCCATCGGGTCGTTGTCATAAAATGGAACTTTTATAGTTGTTTCTGCCTTAAATATCGCCATAAAGCCTCGTCATTCGTGAATTTTTTCTTTTTT
>OMSS01000111.1 GCA_900313795.1 uncultured bacterium
GCAAATTATGAAAATTCAAAGAAAATTTTATGCAAAAAGAAAGACAAACACTGTCGCTAAAGGTTTTGACGGTTTTTGTGAAAACTTTCTTTCTTTAATCCGAAAATTCCAAGACAAGATTTTGTATAAAAAAATTAGAAATTACTATATCAACGATAACACAGTGTTGGCAATCGGTTCGGCAAGTCTTGCAAACAAGGCAGAGGACTTTTTCAGCATAATCGGCGTTCGATTTATGCAACATTACGGAATGACTGAAACGACCGGTTTGACGACACATGCGACTATTCAAGACCAACAAGAACGTCCATATACGGTCGGTTTGCCGTTTAGCAAAACGAAGTTCAAAATTGTTAACCTTGAAACGATGCAACCTCTTCCTCCAATGGAGAAGGGTGTTTTGATGCTTAAAGGTCCTGAAATTTTAAAGGGGTATTATAACAATCCTGAGGCGACTAAAAAGGCTTTAACTCCTGACGGTTGGTTGATTACGGGGGATTTGGCGTTTGCTTATCCTGATGATTATTTAGTAATTTTATCGAGATATGATGACGTTATCGTTATGATGAACGGCTATAATGTATATGCTCCGCCGATTCAAGACCAAATCAATGCATCACATTTTGTTAAGCAGTCTGTTGTTGTAGGTCAGGCGAAGCCTTATCTTGCGGCGGTTATCGTGCTTGACAATGATGCTTATGAAAAATGGTGTAATGAAAATTCTTCTAAGGTTGTAAATCCCAATGATAATGCTAAATTCAAAGAAGTTTTGCTCCAAGATATCAACGAATTGATTTCGAAAAAAACTTATTACAAATATTATGAAAAAATCAAGTATGTTTATCTTTTGCAAGACGAATTTTCGGTTGAAAATGGAACATTGACAAACACTCTCAAAGTCAAGTATCGCAAGGTTTGTGAACTTTATAAAAACGAAATTGACGCTTTGTACAAAACAAAATAATCGCTAAATGTTATGCGAAACCATATAAGGGTTTAATCTTCCTGCGTTATACAACGTTTTGTCAAACGGTATAAAGTTAGGTGAATAGAATAATTCGGACACTTCATCTGCAAAGAACGAACCTTTTCTTGTGAGTTGGATAATTCTGTCATTTTCCTCGACAAGCCCGTATTCTTTGAGAAGTTGAATGGTCGGATAGAATTTTGTGTTTTGAATTTCTACGCCTGTTCTTTCTTTGAATAAATTTTTTCTTATGTTGTAATTTTTTAATGGCAAAATAATCGACCAGCGTTCTTGTTCGTCCTGACTTCTTACAAATCCTCTGTTGTAGGGCAATTTGCCGTTGTCGATTGCGGCGTAATATTCATCAAAATTTTGGGTATTCAAAACAAATCTGTCTCTCAAACTAGAAAATGCTGTCAGACCAAAAGACATTTGGTCGTAGAGGTTGCAGCATTGGTCGTAAGCATAGAGCGAAATGTATTTTTTCTCTTTTGTAAATACACGGCGAAGGTTTTCGTGGTAGCCGTTTTCTTCCATAACGAGAATTGCCATTTCCTTCATTCTCATCGTGTCGTCGATTGAGGGGTATTTGTCTTTTGAAACCTTGTTGATAGTTCCCTGTTGGTCGCCGTAGGCTTGAATTTTCAGTCTGTAAAATTGGATTTCGTGAGCGTCTAATTTTACCATTTCTTGCAAATCTTCATACCAAGATTTGAGAGTTTGGTTAGGATAACCGAAAATAAATTCGATATCCAACTGAAATCCTGCTGCTAAGGTGTTTTTGATAGCTTCAAGAATAATCGGTTTGTGGTTGTCACGGTTCATTTGTCTCAAAATTTTTTCGTTCAAGGATTGAACGCCGATTGTGAGTCTATCAACCCCGTATTCACGCATTATTCTTAGTTTTTCACGTCCGATGTCGCCCACTAACGTTGAAGGAGATACATCGACGTTGAATTGTTTAGTTTCTGACAAATCAAATTTTTCGTTGAAGGTTTTGAGCAATCTTTCCAACTGTTTTGGGTTCAAATCAGTCGGAGTTCCGCCTCCAATCAAGACAACTCTGATTTTTGGTCTTTCTAATCCAAGAGTTTTTTTATAAATATCAAACTCTTTTTCCATTGCATCTATATATTTGTCCTTGCTTTCCTCTGGGGCTTTATACAACGACGGATAGTGGCAGTAGATACATCTTTTTGCACAAAATGGAATGTGGATATACACTTCCATAACTTTATCTTTTGGAAGAGTATAATTTTCAAACATTTTGTCATATTCAATCGGCGGATATTTCGTAATCGGCGGGTAGTGAACAGCAGGGACGAAGTCGTCGTTCGTGCAAAGCAGACCTTCGTTTTTTAAAAAATGAAATTCGTTAACTCGTTCATCTGTTGCCCTGACAAGTTCTTCAAAATTCATATTACAAAATTTCCCCACAACTTATTAACAAAATTCCGATTAAAGTTATTATAATACCAATGACTTCTTTTTTCAAAGGTTTGTAACGATAACAAAACATCATAATAAACAAAATAAATAGCGGTTCTAATGTCATCAAGGTGCTTGCGGTGATGAGGTTTATGTTTTTAAATGCCATTATCGACAGCCAAAATCCACCAATAGCAAGCATACTCATTACCCCAAAATATGGCTTTGCAAAAGATTTATCCTTGAATGGTTCAAGATAATCTCCAGTTTGTTTTGTTAAAACCGTGTATAAAATAAGTGCAATTCCTCCGAACAATAACCTGTAAACTGTTGCCGTTATTGTTGGAATTTCGGTCAATGCGGGCTTTAACATTACCGTCGAGGCTGCCATACAAATTAAAGACAATAACGCAAAAACGTATCCCGAAATTTCACTTTTTCCACCTTCTTCTTTAACAGGGAAAATTATGAACGATAGCCCCAAAAGCGTTGTCACAATACCGATTAAGGTCGTTATGGAAGGAAGTTCTTTTAAAAATATAAAAGAAAGTATTCCTGTTGCAATGTCAGGGCCTGCAAGAAGTATCACGGACAATACAATCGGCGAAAGTCTTTTTAGCGATGCAAAGAAAAAACAGTCGCCAAGCGTAATTCCGACAACGCCGCTTGCAATCAAAGTCCATAAATATTCAGGTTTAATGAACAAATTTGCATGGGTTAATAAAGCGATAATCGCAAGCAAAATGGCACAATAGATGGATTTTACGAGGGTCATCGTAATCGGTGATGCTTTTTCGCCAATTTCTTTTAATTTCGTAGTGCCGATTGCCCAAGAAAGGGTCGATATTAATGCTGCTGAAATTCCGATTATTTCCTTCAAAGCCGCTCCTTACAACAAATACGGGGCAGCCGTCATGCCCGCTTGTTCAATAATTTTCAAACAATAATTTTCTTGTGGGGTGAAGCGGTCTTTTGTGTATATATTAAAATCTGTTTCTTTAGAAGAAGGCGTTCCATCGTGCACCGTGACTGTGTTGCACCCAGCGAGTAATCCCATAAGTTGTCCATCTATTCCGTTTGTTTTCATCGAAGAAGTCGACGGTATAAGGCAATTCGGGTTCAAAATTCTTAACAAAGCAATGTAATTCAGGGTGAGATTTATGTCTCCTATTGGCTCGTCCCTAAATTCCGTTTGTGAATTTGGAATGAACTTGCTTGCACTGACCATTGATAAATCGAGCGTTGTGGTCAAAATCAAATCGTCAATCAAATCGTCAGTTGTCTGTTTTGGCAATCCGACAATATTGCCCGTTCCGACTTGAAATCCAAGAGCGATAAGTTTTTTTATATGCTCAAGTCTGTTTTCGAAACTGTCTGTCGGTCGGCAAAACTTGTGGAGTTCAGAGTTTGAAGTTTCGAATTTAAGAAGATATCTTTTTGCACCAGAATTTTTAAGTTGAAGATATTGTTCGTCAGAAAGGTTGCCTAAGTTTAAAATGATTTTTATGTCAGGGCAAAATTGGACAGAATCTTCGCAAACCCTTGCGATGTCGTCGATAAACGATTGCGAAACCGACTCTCCGGATTGAAGCAAAAATGTTCTTCTTCCTCTTTTGGCTAGTCTTTTAATCGTTGAAAAAATTTCGTCGTATGTTAATTTATATGTTTTCGAATTATCTCGACCGATGCAGCAATAACGACACTTTTGTCTGCAAATGTTAGAAAGTTCAATTACACTTCTGAACTCAACTTTTTTGCCGAATTTGCTGTTATCTCTGACATAGCAAGCCATTTCGAATAATTTTTCTTGTTCTTCGTTTTTAGCAGATAATTTTTCTGTTAATATTTTTCGGTCTAATGATTTGATTTCTTCTATTTCTTTAAGCATTTTTTCGTTTTTCTATATATTTGTTCAAAAAAATCTTTAATTGTTGATTTTGCTACATAAAATGGGTATCTGTAAAGAAGTACATCAGATGGCAAAATGTAATAAATCGAGCCGTCATATTCAAAGTTATTGGTGTCTTGATTTGGCTTGATGTAATAATAATCAACGAGGTCTTTGTTGATGTATGTCAAGCAAACTCCTTGTCCAAAGTAATATCTCGTGTTTGGTATTTCGAATTTCTTGTTGTGATTCATGTGAATGTATCTCGCAACG
>OMSS01000117.1 GCA_900313795.1 uncultured bacterium
TACGTTTTATAAAGACAGACAGTCCTTAGAAAAACTGACGGAGGAATGGATAATTATCCGATGTGTGCATTCCATGAACTTTTGGAACTTTCTCATACCGTCCGCCACGATTTACATTCGGTCATTTCCCCACTTTTGATTATTCACTCAAGAGAAGATGATTTGGCAAGCAAAAAAGGTGCGGAAGAGGTCTACAAATCGGTTTCATCAAGAGATAAACAGTTGATTATCTTAGAAGATAGTTATCATATGGTTTTGTATGATAATGAAAAGGATTTCGTTTTTAATAAATCTCTCGAATTTTTGAATCACCGTTCAAATGTGCCGCAAGAACAGGCGGTGAGTGTATGACGACGATTTTTGTAGTGCTTAGCATTTTGGCATTTTTTTCATTTTTCTTCGGAAGATTGTTTTTTTATAATCATGAAAATAGATTTATTCGTGAAAAATTCGATTGTTTGTATGTTTTTTGCATCGATACCTGCAAAGCCGATTTTGGTATTTTGCGGATTTTCTCCGTTTATAATCGGACATTTTGCAACGTATAAAAAACTGACTTATTATAGTATTATGCAACTTCTTGTATTTGTTGCTGGTATTGCGTTTGCACTCGGCGTTGGTCTGAAATAAGAATGTTATTCCGAGCGGAGCGAAGAATCTTAGAAAAATTCATTACTGTCATTCTGCGGTTTGGTAAAAAACGAGGAATCGAGATGATTACTAAATAGATTCTTCGGAATAAATCCCTCAGAATGACGATTATTGATTGAAATCTTGTTGGTTGGGTTTTAACCCAACAAATCACTTCAACAATTATTTTTTGCTAAAGAAGAAGTTTTGGGCAGCCTTGTTATAGTTATCGTTTTCGGGGTGACCAGGGACAAAGCGGTCTTTCATTATGGTAATTGGTAGTGTGTCTCCTGAATATGCTGGAGATGCGTCAGTGCCAGAGTTTTTGAATGCTTTGTTCGGGAATTGTTCACCGTTTATGTCAACCCAAATAACCCCGTAGGTATCTTCTCCGTAGATTTCATTGTTTGCAATGTGTTTATAACTTATGCAATATCTCATACCATCGTTAGTATAGAAGTATTCAATCGGAGTTTGTTCTGATGAGCAAGCGGCCAATGTTGTGTAGTTGAACAAAGATGTTGTGTCTGTTTCAATCGTTAGGTAGGTGACACTTGAATCGGTAATTGATCTGATATTTGTAACAGGCAAGTGTTTTGTTATAATTCTGTTCAAAATTTTATAAACGCTATCCATTTTGTCTGTTGTGCCGATTGAGTATTTTTCTCCGTCATCGACCAAATCATACTTGATAACAGGATTTGAATCTGATTCAGCATTTCCACTTTCGTCTAATGTTTCACCACTTGTTCCATAGTGGATTTTTGCAAATTTATAAGCGTTTCCTGTCGATTTGTCCGACGGGGGGCTGTTGTAGTATGCAGCATAAGCATTATTAAGGTTATTTAATGCTCGTTGATAAGCCATTGCAGTATCACGGTCGCCGGTAACGATACGAGCAGTTAACGAAGTAACAATACCAAGGATAACTAATGTTATCAACACTTCTGCTAAAGTAAAACCGTTTCGCTTCTGCATCTTAAATCTTTCTTCTTTCTGAAAACAGACACAAAAAAAATGTCGAAGATGGGACTTGAACCCATACAGATTGCTCCACACGCCCCTCAAACGTGCGCGTCTACCATTCCGCCACTCCGACATTTGGGTATAACTATATTATGTCACACAAACCGATTAGTCAACACTTTTTTATAAAAATTTGAAAAAATTTTTACAAGATACTCATGTTGATAGTCTGCATGTTGCTCAAACTGCGGAAATAAGGGTTGTCTCCGTTCATTTCAGCCTGTTCGTTTTCCTGTTCGGAAAACATTTTCATCGTATAGTCGAAGAGCCAAGAATAGTAATTGTAATCGTATTGTGATTGGGCATGTTCCATTTGGAATTGGATTTCTTCCATAATATTGTTGAAATCGTCCTCTTCGTTGCCCGTGCAGTGGAGTTGCAACTGACGCATAATTTCAGACCAAGGAACATTGCCCTCTGGTTCTTTGTCAACGTCTGTTTTTTGACTTTCTGCAATTTTTGCACCAAGTTCGAGTAAACCTTGCGTACGGCGTAAATCTTCCGTGTCCTCTGTTATTGCACGTTCAACTTCTTTGTTGCCCAACGGGTTCATCGGCATTTGACGAGTGCTGAGGTTATAGCCAGCAAAAACTGCATCGTTAAGCGAAACAAAATTTATCGACATAAAAACGCTCCTCTCATCAAATCCCTTACAATATTTAATTACCCTGATTTGTTTTTTTTTATCACATGCTTTTACATTTGTTACAATTTTGCTGAATTTTATTACGAGAGTAAAATAGAGAAATGAATTACATTTGGAGTTTTTTGATATTAATTTCGATTGTTGTCGGTGCAATCAATGGCAAATTGAACGATGTTGTCGCTGCATTATTGTCAGGGGCGGAAACGTCTGTCAAAATTGCGATTGGTATTTGCGGAGTTATGGTATTTTGGCTTGGAATTATGAAAATCGCTGAAAAATCAGGCATCGTAGAATGGCTCTCGAAAATTTTAACTCCTGTTGCAAACTTTTTATTTCCTGAAGTCAAAGGAAACGACAAAATTATCGGGAATGTTGCGATGAATTTTTCTGCCAATGCTCTTGGGCTTGCAAATGCTGCAACTCCAATGGGTTTGAAGGCAATGGAAGAAATGCAAAAAGTCAATAAAGACAAAAATTCTGCATCAAATTCAATGTGTATGCTTTTGGCAATGAATACCGCAGGATTTCAACTCATTCCTGCGACTGTTATTGCGGTTTTGGTCTCTTGTGGTTCGAAAAATCCCACAGAGATTATAATTCCGACATTTTTGGTAACCTCTTTTGCCTTCATCGGTGCAATTTTTACAGCAAAAATTATGCAAAGAATTTTCCCTTCTCAAATTGAAAGAGACGGTGAGTGATGGAAAATATTAAGCATTTCCTTGATTTAGCGTCTGTTTACGCACTCCCTGCCATAATTTTTGTAATTTTGCTTTGGGCGTTGGTTAAAAAAGTTCCTGTTTATGAAACTTTCGTCGAGGGGGCAAAAGACGGGGTCAATGTTACTCTCAGAATTGTTCCGTATTTGACGGCGATAGTTGTTGCTGTGGCAATGTTTCGGGCATCTGGTGCACTCGATATGTTATCGAATAGTTTGTCCTCTGTTTTGACGAAAATCAATGTCCCATCTGATATTTTGCCGCTTGCGATAGTTCGCTCATTGTCTGGAAGTGCGGCACTTGGGGTATTTTCGGATATTGCTTCTCAAAATCCGCCCGATTCTTACGTTACTAAATTAGGTGCAATTATGCTCGGCAGTTCGGAAACGACGTTTTATGTCCTTGCTGTTTATTTTGGTGCGGTTGGAATTAAAAAATTCCGCTATGCCTTGTGGACAGGGCTTATTGCAGATGCACTCGGAATTATCGGTGCTATTGTCGTTGCGAATTTGTTCTTTGCATAGTTTAATCTTTTGCGGCAAGTTCGTAGATTTTATTTTTCGGTAAATTTTTTAGTGAGGATAAAATTTTCGAGATGTCTTTTGCCGAAAATCCTTGTTTTTTGAGGGTTTTGATGTCGTTTTTGACTTGTATTTCGTCAAATTCGGTTTCTGTTTCTGCAAAAATCATACCAACGACTTCGCCTTTGAGAATGTTGTTTTCGTAATATTCGGTGATTTGTTCGACCGTGTCTGTTTTTATTTCCTCAAAAACTTTGGTCAATTCTCTTCCGATAGCGATTTGTTTTTGGTCGCCAAAATAGTCTGAAATGTCGGAGAGGAGTTCTTTCAGGCGATTTGGTGATTCGTAAAAAATACACTTTATGTTTTTAAATTTTTCAAAAATTTCTTCACGTTTTTGTTTTGTGCGAGGCATAAAGCCGATGAAGGTGAAAAATTCGTCCTCTCTTGGAACGGCGGATAAAAATGCCGTAAGTGCACTTGCCCCGGGTATTGGAACGATTTTGTGACCCATTTTGATGAGTTCTCGTTCGACGACTGACCCAGGGTCGCAGATTGCGGGTGTTCCAGCGTCGGAAACAAGTGCAACCGTGCCATTTTCGCCTAAAATTTCCGAGATTTTTGCACTACGTTCTTTTTCGTTGAATTTGTGACAGTCGAGCAATTTTGCAGAGATGTCGTATTTGTCGAGCAAAATTCTTGTATTTCTTGTGTCCTCACAAGCGATGCAATCGACTGATTTGAGAATAAGTGACATTGTCAATGAAAAATTCTATATAGTTCAGGTCGATTCTGTTTTGAAATACAGAGACGAGTTTAAGATGCCGGAACCTCTTTCTCTGGCTGTTGATGGATCCTCTACCACTCTTCTTTGTCCTTATGGCAAAGACAGTCTTGTTTGCCTGAATAATAATGTTCTAGTAGACAAGAGGTTTGAGATCGACAACGCTGGGCCAAGACTTGTTGCCGGGAGAAATGGTGATAATATAAGAGTCGCGTCTTCTCGGGATAAATATGATGTGTTTAACGTAAGTCAAGGCAGTATACTATGTTCAAAAGAGCATAACTCGATTGTTTTTTGCTCTTCGACGCTGAATAGATTGGAATGGATGCGTTATGATACCTTGGAACCATTCCTTGTATATGATGGTCCAGGAAAGGAACAGAATGAATACCATATAAGCA
>OMSS01000113.1 GCA_900313795.1 uncultured bacterium
TAATGTTGTGCTTCTTGTGATTCAAATTCAATCGCTTTGAGCCTTTTGGCAATCGCTTCTTCAGTTTCTGTTCCACGCCCTCTCAAACGCTTTTCAATTTCTTCAATCGAGGGCGGCAAGATAAATATCGTAACCGCTTCGGGCATTTTTTCTTTGACCTGTTTTGCCCCTTGAACTTCGATTTCAAGAAGGACGTTTTTTCCTTCTTTTAAAGTTTTTTCGACCGCAGAACGGCTTGTTCCGTAACAATTTCCTCCAAATTCAGCCCATTCTAAAAAGTCTCCGTTTTCAACAGCCTTTTTGAAATCATCTTTGTTGACGTAAAAATAATTCACTCCGTGAACTTCGCCATCTCTTGGGTTTCTTGTTGTCGTCGAAACAGAGAGGTAGATGTTGTCTGCATTTTTCAAAAACTCTTTGATAACAGTGCCTTTGCCGACTCCTGATGAGCCTGAAATTATAAATAAACGACCTGCCATATTTGCTCCTTTTTTCTCATTATACCAAAATCATCGAATTTATACCGATTTTCTGAAAAATAATTACATAAATAAATCATCGCTGTGCTTTTTTAGATTTTTCGTTTTGCTCTGGGTAACGATAATTGTTTCATGTCTTTGCGAAGAACGAACGAGCAAAGTGCGAAGGGCGGAAGCGAGAAGTTTCCAACCCTAGGCATGTTTATGGCGAACGAAGTGAGAACATGGCAATCCAGTCCGAAGTTTATATCAAAAAACTCAAAATACAGGATTACTTCGTCACTTCGTAATGACAGTGCCTGATTAAAGTTTTTTAGGTTTTCGTTTTAAAAATGATGTATGTGTCTCAATTTCTGATGTTTACTGATGAAATCGGGTGTGATAAAATCGTTTTATGGATTACGTTTTAGAAAAAGAAAATCAAGCAAGAGAATTATTCAGAGATGGCAGAAACTGTTCGCAGTCGGTATTTTGCACATTTTGCGAAGATTTTGGGATAGATTTTGAAACCGGGTTAAAACTTTCATCATCGTTTGGTGGCGGTATGGGCAAACTCAGAGAAGTTTGCGGAGCAGTGAGCGGAATGTTTATGATTGCGGGGTTAAAATTTGGTTATTCCTCAAACGATGACCTTGATGCAAAGGCATGCCATTACAAACTTATACAGGATTTAGCCGAAGAGTTCAAACAAAAACATGATACGATAATTTGCAGGGAACTTTTGGGCATTGTGTCTGATGGATTTGTTCCGTCAAAACGAACTGAGGAGTATTACAAAACTCGACCTTGTGAGGAGTGTATCGCTACTGCGGCAAGGATTACAGCAAAAATTTTGTACGAGGCAAAAATTAAAGGTTAATTATATATTTCTGCTCAAATTTTGGAGTAAAAACAGCCCAAGCCTTGCTATTAGGGTGTCCTGGAGCAAAGTCGATTGGGATTTTATAATCTTTATCGAACTTAAATCCGAGCAAATCTTTCGTATGGACGATTGTGCAGCCCGTTTCTTTGGCGATTTCGTCCCAAACATCGTCTTTCAAAAATCTCACGTCAGCGTTTACTTTGTTTTGAGCAACTTTTTCGTCATAGATAACGATAATAAATTTTGTATCGGGCGAAAATTTTTTTATTTTATTATTTGCCCAAAGCATAACAGTTTTGAGAAATTCACGCTGATTTTCGATGCTCTTAAGGATTTTTGCCCGTCTAAAAAAGCAGAAAAAATACCTGAACATAGTAATTTGAGCAAGTGCGTGCTCGACCTTTCCCGTCTTAAACAATTCTGTGTAATGCTTCATCAGAACGTAATTTGAGAGGTATCTATTCAAATGGTCAAACATATAAACATAAACATAATAATCCGCATTTTTTATTTCTTCTGGAGAAATTTTGCCATTGTAATTAAACGAAAGGCTTTCAACGACTTCACCACCGCACACTGAAAGGTTATACACAGGACGGTCTGACAATTTTGACAACAAATACGGGAATGTTTTTTCTTCTTTCAAACCGTGCCCGTAAACGTATGAGCCACCTAAGGTTACAATAGGATTTCGTGTTGAATCGGTATTATATCGCAACCTATCATGCCCGCAATATTCTTCCGCAAGTTTTGGAGTAATCGGAATTTGTTTTATGGTGACAGGTTCGACCTCGTCGTCAGCATATTCGTAAGTTTCACCTTCGACATTATAGCAACCCAAAAATTTATCTATATCGCTGATTATCTTTTCCACAACGGAATTGTTTTGGTATCTTGCACGCAAAATATCAGCAAGCGAAAAATAACTGTTCATGCCGATTTTCAAAAAAGAATTGAATGCAAAACACAGAACAAAAAAGATAAAAATATTTATCGAAACAATTAATAAAATCTTTTTCATTTACGACCCGTTTGTCCAAAAGACCGACTACGCTTGAATTGTACCATTCAAAGTTGAAATAATCAAGTCGTTGAACAATTCAGGCTTTTGCATTGCCAACAATTTCAAATTCATAAACTTAGAAGGATTTTTCTCAAACTGTTTTTGCAACTCTTGTGAAGCACGTCCGACAACGATTTGAGCCGTAGCGTTGTTGACTTTCGTTGGAGAATAGTTGCTCTTTCTTCCCGCAGGAGCAGAAAGTCCCATTCTCGTAAGTTCTTCAATCGCAAATGTCGCAAGCGTCAATTTGACAAAATCTTTCGGATTCATTTGATAAGTAGCCCATTCGCCAGTTTGAGCATATTCACTGACAAAAGCAACCGAAAGTTCGATGCCAAGCGTTCTTGCTGTATTTAATGCACCGTTCAAAACTTTGTTCTTCGAATTTGCTTCCGGAATAACATCGTATATTTTCGAACCGACCAAATACTCAGCCCCACAAATAACAGCACATTTCACTATATCTTTAACTGCTGCTTCGCTCATGTCCTCTTTGTTGTCGATTTTGTTCGTCGCAAGATCAGCCAAATCCATACCCATATATCCAACCGTCGTAACGGCTGAACCTACGAGTGCTGGTGTGCTTGTCTTTGTCAAAGCAATCGTCGCTCCGATTATGCCAGACATCATTACGTCTTTCAACGCTGTAGAACGAATTTGTTGTGTTTTTATGTATTTGTCAACTCTCTTTTGAATGTTATTTTTGTCGCCATAAGCAGCCTTGTAAGCCTCGTCATAATCCTTTTGGATTTCCTTATCAGACTTACCGTTCTTCAATTTTTCTGCCGTGGCATTTGTTGTGTAAATAAGTTTTTGTGCAATATCTTTATAAACGTCGATTTGTTCTTCTTTCGAAAGAGTAATAAAATCAGGTCTCTTCGCCAATTCGAGTTCTTTTAAATTTTCTTTTCCGCCAATAATTTTCGTCAATTCTTCTTTAAATTCGCCGAATTTTTTATCAATATTAGCGTGTTTTCCATATTCGTCAAAATTAGGATTTTCTGGATTTATAGAATTTTTGTGTTTGTCAAAAAAATTCACGTGTTCTGATAAACATTTTTCTGTATAGTCTGCAATCTGTTCTGCTGACTTGATTAGAGTGTATTTTGTTGAAGCAGTTTCAAAATTGTTAATCGCTTCTTCGTTATAACCAACACCGAAAGTTTTATAAAATTCGGACTTGAAATTGCCTACTCTTGCAGCGTTTTCAAGATTTTCAACTTGTGCTTTGTGCATGTGTAAATCGTCAGAAACCAGTGATGCTCTGTTTTTTGAACCCCAAAGAGCAGATAATTTGTCGGCTAATTTACCAGACCAGCCGTCGTATGCCTTTTGACGGTCAAATGCAGTCTGTGCCTTCGTATTCATAAGATTGAGTGCGTCGATTGCTGTGTTAAATTTGGATGCAGTTGGTATAAAAAATCCCTTATCATACTCGATAGGATTTGTCGTTTTTTCAAACGTATCGGGCATTTGAGGTTTAAGATATCGTCCGGTAGTCGCCGAAGAATTACGGACAATACCACTCATTGGCATTAAATTGTTTACACCTGAAACTTTCACAAACACACTCGTTTCTACACATGAATTGAAAGACTCCTCAAGGGGAATTTTGCCATGCATACCTTACTTTTTTGACAAACTGTTACAAAAGTTAATAATATTATTAAGGTCGAATTTGTGGCCTCAACGGCGAAATAGAAAATCTTTTGAGAAAATTATTAAACGATATTTTTTCCGTCTGAATTATACATTTTTCGGCGTGAATTGCTGATTTCGGTGATTTTTTCAAAATAATTTTCTTTTTTCAGATTTTTAAGTTCCGAAATGAAGGCATTTTGCGACTTTTCGATATTTTGACCATTAAAATTCAACATATCGCACGCAAGAGTTAAATCAGTCATTGCAAGCCTTGTCGTGTCTCGAAAACCGCTTGAGGCAAGTTTCATAGCCAGTTTGTTGTCCTTTGCGACATTGTAAAGACACTGCGAAATATACATCGGCAAGTGACTAATCATCGCAACCGCCTCGTCATGCTCCTTTGCATCAGTAACGATAGGCGTTGCACCTG
>OMSS01000031.1 GCA_900313795.1 uncultured bacterium
GAATTCGAACATCATTCGGCACAAATTTCAGCAGAAATTATCAAAAATCTGCTCAACGAAATTTAAACCAAACCGCAACAAAAAAGGGTATCTCGAGAATACCCTTTTTGATTTTTTGACAAATTGCCAAATAAATTACTGTTCTTGATATTCTGAAAATTCTTTCGCCGTTTCTGCCCATTCTTCAGGCTTAACAACCAATGCGTGATTCCAGAATTTTTCAATAGCGTACGTTTCACGCTCTTCTCTGTGCAAAACATGAACGACCACATCGCCGTAATCAAGCAAGTTCCAGCGATTTTTGAGGTCATTTTCTTCCCCGATAGGAATACGATTGAACCATTTCTTAATTCTGTCTCTGACGTACTCTGTCAAGGCTTTCACCTGTGTCGGAGTGTCAGCCGAGCAAATTACAAAATAATCAGCCAAAACTGAAACTTGTGAAATATTCAAAATCGAAATATCTTTTGCCAATTTGTCGTCCAAAACGCTTGCTACTGCACACGCAGTCTTGTATGATGAAACTTCTTCCATTAATTTATCCTTATTTTTCTCACAAATAAATTCTATCACAAAAATTTTATCCCGAAAAATCAGTTGGCATTTTTCGGAAATAATTTATTAACCATAAATGAACAAATCGCCGGAATGAGTGCAACCACGCAGATTACAGGAACAATGCAGTTATTATGGTCTGCAAATTTACTAATCATTGTAATCATAATTGCTACAACACCCCACGAAAATCCGTTGATAAATCCGCCTATAATGCTCTTATATTGCGGCAAAATCTTTTGTGCCATACTCATCATAACAGGTACCGCAAACATTATTACAAATCCCGTCAATGCCACAAGAGCAAAGGACAAAAGCGGTATCGTGCGATATGTCAATGCAAACAACAAAATTATCGGCAACGGCAAAATCATTGAAATATAAAATACATTTTTTGTGCCGATTTTCTTCTCTATTTTTGGACTTAAAAATGATGCAACCCCTCCCGAGAAAAGGAAAAAGAACAATGCAAGTCCAATTTCAAACTTGCTGTAATTCATTCTTTGCCACAAAAACGGCAACAACATCGAACACGACGTTTGCATCAACGATTTCAAAATCGAAATTACAATCAAAATATCTAATTTTTTGTTCTTTAAAATATCAGAAAACGCCTTGCCAAAATCGAAACTGTCCGCCTTCGTAATCGATTCAGTTGAAAATTTCGGAACAAAGTTGAACATCAACAATGCCCAAACAATACCAATAACGCACATTACAGGCATTTTATCCAACCCCAAATATTGAGCAATCGATGAAGAAACCAAAGGTCCTAACGAAAAGCCCAAAGTTCCCATCGCAATGAAAATTCCCATATTTTTCGCAACATTTGAAGTCGAAAATTTAGGAATTAAACCCAATGCCTGTGGGTGGTAAAGACTTGAACCCAAACTTCCCAAAACAATGAAAACAATCATTATATAAGGGTTTGTGGCTGTCGGTGCATTTGATAAAAATACCGCCGTGAAAATTAATCCCCAAAAAATAAGTGCTCTTTTTCTCATCTTGTCGGCAAAATAGCCGAAAAACGGTTGAAAAATCGATGCAAAAATATGAGAGCAACTCAAAATGAATGTCGCAAATGCCATTGAAATATTCACCTGCTCAGCAATAAACGGCATAATCGGATTTAATACACCCGTGTAAATGTCGTTAATGAAATGCCCGCCACAGAGCCATATTTGAGGTTTTCGTTCTTCTTTTTCGTAAATCATGCCCTGATTTTCCCACTAACAAATCGAAAAATCAAATTAGCAATAAATTTCGCTTTCGTTTTTATATGTGACAAATGCGATTTTTGAATTGGCTTTTTTTACGTATTTTCTTTCTGTGTAAATAATCGGGATTTTGGCTTCGTTATTGGCTTTCGAAAATCTTTTCGCAAGTTTTGCACAAGATAAAAGCACCTCGTTCGGAATTTTTTCTTTTGAATTATTTTTTTTCAAAATAACGTGTGCACCGTGCATGTTCAATGGGTGAAACCACAAATCCTCTGGAGATGCGACTTTCGAGAGCAAAAAATCATTCTGAAGAGAATTTTTACCCAAATAGACTTTGAACCCTTCAATATCGTGCGTTTCGAGGTTAATTTGTTTTTTCTTATCCTTTTTCCCATTTTGCTCGATTTTTAATCCCATTTCTGAAGCAATTTCTTCAATTTCCACCAAATTCGATGAAATTTCAACAAAAAATCTTTGTTCTTCGAGTAAATTCAGTTGATTTTCGAGTTCTTCAAGTTGCGAAGAAGCATAATCCACGGCGGTTTTGGTCTTTTTGTAGAGTTTATAATATCGATTTGCATTTTGAACAATCGAATAACGCTCATCGAGTTCAATCTCAACAAGTTCGCCATCATAAGGACTTTCCATTTGCAAAACAGGCAAAACTTTTGAGTTAATATTCATCATCAAAATATCGCCTTTAAGCCTGTAACCGTCTGCCTTTTCGCTATCAAGAAGTTTCGTTTTAAAAATCTCTGTTTGTTTGTTTATCTTTTTAATTTGAGCATCAATGTGCGAATAGAGACGCAATTTTTTTTGCTTTAAAATCTTTTGTACCTGATTGTACTCAAAATAGTCGTTAATCATCTGATTGACTGTGTTTACAGGCTTGTAGCCAGAATTTTTTATCAAAGAAAATTGTGAAAAATCCTCGCTTATTGCCGGCTCAAAATCCGTCAAAGACGAAGTATTTTTAAGCATTTCAAACAATTTTTTCAAATTTTCTTTATTGAAATTTTCAATTTTCAGAGCCACAAACGCTTGTTTTACAAGTGATACAGTCATATACGCATATTCATTTGCAATTTCGCAAGCAACAGAATTTTTGTCAAAATTGCCGTTAAATTTTTCTTCGAAATTTTCAAAATTTTCTTCACAAATATCCGTTTTTTCTTGCGGAGTCGGGTATATATAAGGCAAAGTTCCTGCAAGTTCCCGAAGTTTACTTTTTTCTTCCCCAACGTTGTGTGCACAGCCAATGATAATACCTGTTTTGACGTTATACAAAATCACGTTGCTATATTTACCCATAAGTTCGACTGCAATACAGAGTGTGTTTATTTCGTCAAGGGCATCTTTGTATTCAAACCGAAGTTCCAAAATCCGCTCTCCGAAAGGCTGACGAACCTCTGATATCCGACCGTTTTGGATATATTTTCGAAGAAGCATGCAAAACATCGGAGCAGCATCAGGGATTGAAATTCCACGTTTTTGCAGGTCATCAGCGAGACAAACGTGAAAAAATTCTGGATTAATATTAATATATAATTTTTTGTTTTCACCGTTATTGCGAAGGTGAAGAATGAGTTCCCGTCTTGAGGGTTGCTGAATTTTTCTGACGGACGAATTCGTCAGATAATCAGTATTTTCAAGTACCCACGCCTTTAAACTTAGTGAATCAAAATTAATCATGATTTAATTATAAAACAAATATTTTTGTTGAAAAAAAACCAAACTTTTATACGTCCATTTTTGACATAATTTTTGTTTATCATATAAATAATAGCAGCGAGGCAAAAAGGTACACCAAATAAAAAAACGGCGGATTTGCTCGAAAAATTGGGTAATTATAACCCCATTGATGCTTTACTCGCAATTTCACAAGATGAAAATACTCCTCTCGATATTCTTTTAGACAAAAAATTGCAACAAAAAAGAGGGCGAAAACCCTCTTTATTATTATGGTGGGCTTGGAGAGACTCCCCTGTATCGTTGACAAACCTTCCGTGAGCCTTACGAGACAGGATACCCGTAGGGCAGAACTCCGTAATTTGCGACTTCGAGAGCAAATTACCAGTTCGAGTCAAGTGTTATTTCAACAAAAAAAGACCTCTGTTGAGGTCTTTTTAAATGGTGGGCTTGGAGAGACTCGAACTCTCGACCAATTGATTAAGAGTCAACTGCTCTACCAACTGAGCTACAAACCCTTCCTCGTTCATAATACATTGCTCAAAAATTTTTTTCAAGTCATTTTTATTTTTAATATAATTTCAACTTTCAAGCCCCAAAAACCAACTTATTACACATAAACACTTTTTTTTTTACTATATTTTCCTTATTACCAAAATATCTATGCTCCCTAACAAAAAAATAAATTTCTCCCTAAATCACCTTTTTTGATATTTAAATTTTGTAAAAAATCCCAAAAAACTTGTGTAAAGAAATCATTTAATATATAATGCTTTCAGAATTAATAAGGAGAATTTTTCATGAAAAAGATATTCGGATTTTTTATTGCTCTGACCCTTATGTTCTTTGGTACTACGGCTGTTCAAGCAAAACAACTTGCTGACGTTACCGCTGATCATTGGGCTGCTCAAGAAATCTTGACTGTCATCAACGGCGGCGTTATGGGTATCACCGAAGACGGTCACTTTAACCCTGACGAAGTTATGACAAGAGCGGATTTTAACACTACTCTCTTGAGATTACTCGGTCACAGAGATAATACTAACGAAAACGACAATATTTTCACCGATGTTTCAGAAGATTTTTGGGCTTACGGTGATATTTTGAAATCACAAAGACTTGGTCTCATCTATGGCTACGGCGACAACACTTTCAGACCTTTGAACAACATTTCAAAAGCAGAAGTTGAATCTATCGTCAGCCACATTACTGAAGACGTTGATTACATCGATACTTCAGTATTGGACGTTTTCACAGACAAAAACGATATCCCTGCTTGGGCTGTTGACAGATATGCAAAAGCAGTCGGTATGAACGTTTACGTTAACCACCCCGACAAAGACACTCTTTTGCCTAACAAACTCTTAACAAGAGCAGAATGTGCTGTTATTTTATACAAATTGCGTGACGCTATAAACAGCGTTAAAAAAGAATTTGTTGCTGAAGAAACTGTTCTCGGCATTGACCACTTGAACGTTTCTCCTGATGCAAAAACAAACGAAGTTAAAATCACTAACTTCAGAAAAATCATTCTCGCTGGCAACGTTCTCAAAATCAGATTTGCTGAAGAATTTGCTTCAAAAAGATATGTTGATGGCAACACTATCAAATTCATCACTCAAGAAGACATCATCACCGAAGAAGGCAGAATGTTAATCCCTGCTAACTCACAATTCATCGGTAAAGTTTCTTCAATGACTTCACAAAAATCATTCAACAGAAACGCAAAAGTTGGCATTGAAATCAATCAATTAATTCTCCCTAACGGTGAACAAATAGATTTCTCTGCACAAACAGTTAAAGACTTGACACCTTCTAAAGCAGCATCATTCGGTAAAGTTGCAGCATACACTTTAGGTGGTGGTGCAGTTGGTACTGGTTCTGGTATCGCAATCGCTTCAGGCAACGGTAAATATGGCACTGGCGTTGCAGTCGGCTTACCTGTCGGCGTCGGCGTTGGTCTCGCAACTGGTTTAGTTACACCCGGTTTGCAATACAAAGGTCACGTTGGTGACGTTGTTTACGTTGAACTCTTGAGCGATTTGGTTCTCAGAAACTAATAAGTTTTCAAAAAACAAAAAAGAGGTTCGCAAAAATGAACCTCTTTTTTTTTGCCCAAAATAAAAAATAAAATTTGGCAATTTCGTCGTTTTCCATTAAAATATAAGGAAATGGAAACTGTAGATTTACAAGAAAAAAGACTCAGAATAATAGAAGATTGTCTCGCTGCAAGAAAACCTCGAATTGAAGCGAACAAAATCTTGAAGCAAAATAATCTTAAAGAACTTGAAGGTGGAGAAAAAGATTGCTACGACGTTGTTTTCAACTGCAACATCGGCAAAAGTATCCGTGACAAAATCATCGCAGGCTGCCTTTTGCAAGGTATGACAAGAACTGATGCAAACTTGGAAATCATAAACAACAACTTCCGAAAAATGGACGAAAAAGAAGGCGAAAACTACGATGATTACCTCAGCCGTCTGAGATACTTCGGCACAGGGATTTTCAAAATCATAAAAAAAGAAAAAATTCTCCCCACAAGAAACGAAATTATCAAAAACGCAATTAGAAACTCCCTTCCTACTGATAGCGTAAACAAAAAACTTGTACAAAATAACTTCGACCCCCTATCTGACACCGAGGACGAAAAGTACCGCAAAGAATACAACGAATACCATCATAAACGTCAAACAATCCTAAGACAAGCTTACGAAGAAGAAAAAACAATTCCGGAAGTTAACAAAATTCTTTTCGCCAACAAACAAGAAAAACTCTCCTTCGTTGAGGAAATGGATTTTCAAAAAGAAAGGGGCAAAATCCAATCGAAACGCCGTGACAATCTCATAAAAGAATGTCTCGAAGAAAGAATGTCCCTTCACCAAATCAACGTCATACTGAACAACAACAGTTTCGACAGGCTATCTGAACAAGAATATGACAAACTAAAAATATACATCACAAAAGGTTCAAACAACAAAAAATCAACAGAACTCTCAGACCAGTTCCGAACACTTTATCGCTCGGCAATCAAAAAATACCACCCCGACCACTTTAGCGACAAAGAAAAAAAAGAACTGGCAACCTTGAGAATGCAGGAAATCAACGAAGCAAAAGAAAAAAGCGACTACTTTCTTCTCAAAGAATTAATTCTAAAATTTGATGAACAAGACAAGGACCAATAAAAACTGTCATCGGATAAGTATTTCTGGACTGCCACGGATTGTTTATCACTTCGCTCGCAATAAACGTACGGGTTGTCGATTTCAAAGACCTTGTATTTTCATCGCCAAGCCCTCGCACTCTGCTCACCCGTTTCTCGCAGTGACAATAACCTCTTGAGGTCATTCTGAGCCTTTAGGCGAAGAATCTTGAAAAATTTTCGCAGACTCTGTCATTGCGAACAAAATAAAGCAATCCGGTATTTTTGAATCATTGGATAAATATATCAGAATTGAATTGTCACGGAATATTAATTAGTGGTGGCAACTTCCGCAAGAGTGATTTTCGTCGTGATGATTGCAATTTGCACCTGTTTGATAATCCAAAGTGCCGTTCAAAAATTTTTCGACAGCCACATCTGCATTGCCCGAAATACCGGCACAGAGAACAATTCCATACTCTTGTAATGCAGAAATTGCACAAGGTCCAATTCCGCCACAAATCAAAACTTTTGCCTCAACATCGTTCAAAAAGTCTGCTATCACGCTATGTCCATGACCTTCTGTTGACAAAATTTTTGTGCTAATAACCTTATTATCGTTAACGTCATAAACCTTCAACATCTCTGTGTGTCCGAAATGTTGAAAAATTTCTTCGCTATCTTCGTCGTATGTAACCGCAATTTTCATAAACACCTCAATTTTCTTCCTCAATTATACACCAAAAAAATTTTTGTAAAATAGACCTCAAAATCGTCACAAAAAAGCGACACCGAAGTGCCGCCTTTTTTATTTGAGTAAAATGACTATTCGTCTTTTTTATCTCCTATGTTCTTTTCTTCAACCTTTTCAGCAGGTACGGTTTCTTTCTTTTCGTCATTGTTTTCAATGTCCACCGTATGGAATTTGATTTTCTTATCTTCCAAAGTAAGAACAATCTTCTTGCCTGCCTTAAATTGACCGCCCAAGATTTCTTCTGCCAAGCCATCTTCGACTTTCTTTTGGATAAGTCGTTTAAGAGGTCTTGCACCGTATGCTTCAGAATATCCGTCCTCTGCAAGGTAATCTTTAACCTCATCAGAAACTTCGATTTTCAAATCTTGTGCTTCCAATCTCTTAAACAAATCTTTGAACAACAAGTCAACGATTTGTCTGATTTCAGGTTTAGAAAGATGAGAGAATACGATTGTTTCATCGATTCTGTTGAGGAATTCTGGCTTGAATGCCTTCTTCATTTCCTCTGTAACAGTTTCTTTAAGACGTTCGTACTTATCTTTCGATTCATCGTCACCGACTGAGAAGCCTAACTTCGAACCTGTTGAAATCATGCTTGCACCGACGTTTGAAGTCATGATGATAATCGTATTCTTGAAGTTGACGTGTCTGCCTTTTGCATCTGTCAAACGTCCGTCATCAAGGATTTGCAACATGATATTAAATACGTCAGGGTGAGCCTTTTCGATTTCATCAAAAAGAATTACCGAGTAAGGTTTCTTTCTGATAGTTTCGGTCAAGTGTCCGCCGTCATCGTATCCGACATATCCCGGAGGTGAACCGATAAGTTTTGCCGTCGAGTGTTTTTCCATAAATTCTGACATATCGACTCTTATCATGTTGTCTTCCGAGCCAAATACCGCTTCTGCCAACGCTTTTGCAAGTTCTGTTTTACCAACACCTGTAGGACCTGCAAAAATAAAACTTCCAATCGGTCTGTTAGGTGCTTTCAAGCCGACTCTTGCACGTCTGATTGCCTTAGAAATTGCAACAACAGCTTGGTCTTGACCAATAACTCTGTTGTGCAACGTTTCTTCCAATTTGAGCAAACGTTCACTTTCGCCTTCGGTAATCTTCGTTGTCGGGATACCTGTCATTGTGCTGACGACTTCCGCAACTTGTTCCGCCGTAACAGTCGGTTTATTCGCTTCTGTTTCAGCCTTCCATTTTTCGGTTACTTCGTGAACTTTTTCCTTCAACGCTGCCGCTTCGTCACGCAAATCAGATGCAACTTCGAACTCTTGGTTTCTAATTGCTTCTTCTTTTTTCTTAACAACTTCTTTGAGTTGTCTGTCGAGTTCTTTTCCTTCCGGAGGAAGTGAACTCGATTTAATTCTGACCTTTGAGCAAGCCTCATCAATGATATCGATTGCTTTATCAGGCAAATATCTGTCAGTGATGTACTTGTATGAAAGTTCAGTCGCTGCAACGATTGCCTCGTCTGAAATGTTCAATTTGTGATGTTCTTCGTACTTATGACGCAAACCTTTGATAATCGCTATCGTATCGTCAACTGACGGTTCTTCAATCACGATAGGTTGGAAACGTCTTTCAAGTGCAGGGTCTTTTTCAACATACTTACGATATTCGTCGTTCGTTGTTGCACCGATAACTTGAATTTCGCCTCTTGAAAGTGCCGGTTTCAAAATATTTGCAGCATCGATTGCACCTTCTGCTGCCCCTGCACCAATCAAGGTGTGCATTTCATCGATTACAAGAATGATGTTTCCTGACAATCTGATTTCGTCCATGATTTTCTTAAGACGTTCTTCAAATTCGCCTCTATACTTCGTTCCTGCAATTAAAAGACCCATATCGAGTTGGATAACCTTTTTGCCATCGAGCAAATCTGGCACTTCTGAATTAACAATTCTGCTTGCCAATCCTTCTGCAATCGCCGTTTTACCAACACCAGGTTCACCAAGTAATACGGGGTTATTCTTCGTTCTTCTTGCGAGAATTTGAATAACACGTTCAATTTCTTTTTCTCTGCCAACAACAGGGTCAAGTCTTTGTTCTGCTGCTGCCAAAGTTAAATCAGTACCAAATTCATCGAGCATGGGAGTTTTTGTTTTTCCACCGGGGGTTGCTGCCGATGATGAACGACCTCTGCTGCCTGTGCCTGCTTCGGCTTCAGCAGTTCCGCCGCCTTTAATTTCACCGAGCATTTTTACAACATTCGTTCTGACCTTATTCAAGTCAACACCCAAGTTTTCCAATACTCTTGCTGCAACACCGTCGCCTTCTCGGATTAAACCTAAAAGCAAGTGTTCCGTACCGATGTAATTGTGTCCTAATTGTCTTGCTTCGTCCCATGAAAGTTCCAACACTCGTTTTGCACGAGGGGTGAACGGAATTTCAACAGCAACAAAGCCTGCACCTCTACCGATAATTTCTTCGACAGCGGCTCGTGCGTCTTTTAATGTGACGCCCATTGATTTC
>OMSS01000116.1 GCA_900313795.1 uncultured bacterium
AAACCACGGGAAATTCATTCTCCGCATTGAAGACACCGACCAGACACGTTTTGTGCCGGGCGCTGAGGAATATATCATAAAATCGCTCGACTGGTGCGGCATCAAGTTCGACGAGAGCGACATTGTGGGCGGTCCTTACGGTCCTTATACACAATCAGAAAGATTTGATATTTACCCGAAATATGTTCAAGAACTTTTGGACAAAGGGTTTGCTTACGAATGTTTCTGTACTCCTGAAGAACTTGAAGCAGAAAAAGAAGAAGCAACTAAAAATAAAAAGGCCTATGTTTATTCTAAAAAATGTGAAAATTTGACAGAAGAAGAAAAAGCGAAATTGAGAGCAGAAGGCAGAAAACCCGCAATTCGTTTTTCTGTTGAAAAAGCACAAAAAGCCTTCCATGACACACCGATTGTTCACTTTGAAGATTTGGTAAAAGGTGATTTGCATCAAGATACAAGCCTTATCGGCGACTTCGTAATTATGAAATCGAATGGTTCACCGACTTACAACTTTGCGGTTGTAATTGATGATATGTTAATGAAAATCAACACCGTAATAAGAGGGGAAGACCATATTTCAAATACTTTCAAACAAATTTTGATTTACGAAGCATTGGGAGCAGAAGTTCCGAAGTTCGGACACCTCGGAATGATTTTAGCACCTGACAGAAGCAAACTTTCAAAACGTCACGGTGCAACAGCAGTCAGCGAATTCGTTGAAAGAGGTTACTTAACAGACGCTCTTATCAACTTCGTAGCACTTTTGGGCTGGTCACCGTCAGATGGCGAAGAAATCAAGACTGTTGATGAAATTGCAAAAGATTTTAGAATTCACGAAGTTTCTTCATCAAACTCAATTTTCGAATACGACAAATTGAACTGGATGAACGGTCAATACATCAAAAAACTTGAACTCAAAGACCTTGCAGAAAGATTGAAACCGTACCTTACAAAGTACGATTTGAACGAACTTTCAGAAGAACAATATCTCCACATGGTTGAAATCACAAGAGAACCGTTGACATTGCTCTCTGATATCACTGATGCAGTTGAATACTTCTTCGGTGAATATCCGACTATCGACAAGGAAGTTCAAGAAACAGTTTTGGACACAGAAACTTCACAAACCGTTCTCAAGGAAGTTTTGAACAGAATTGACGGTTGGGATTTCAACAATCTTCATGAAATTTTGGAAGAATTCAGAGGATACTTCAAAGAACAAGGTATCAAACCGAAACTCACTATGTGGGCAATCAGAGCAGCAGTTACGGGCAGAACTCGTGGTGCTGATATGTGCGGTATCCTTGAAATTCTTGGCAAAGACAAAGTCAAAGCAAGAATCCAAAAGGTCGTAAAATAATCGGAGCAGATTTTTGACAATAAAATTTTCTACCCCGAAAATTTCATTTATCGTAACTTGTTACAATAAGGCACTCTATCTCAAAGAGTGCCTTTTGAGCATCAAAGAACAATCTTACGTCAATAAGGAAATCGTCGTCGTTGACGATTGCTCCTCTGACGAAAGCGTTTCTGTCATTGAAAATTTTAAGGCTGAAAACCCCGACATTGACGTAAAAATTGTCCGAAACAAACAAAATGTCGGTCAACTCACCTCATTTTTGAACGGGGTAAAAGTCGCTGACGGAGAGTTTGTGACGCTTACTGACGGTGACGATGTTTTGTTCTCAGAATTTGCCGCAGCACATATCAAAACTCACTTGAATACGACTGTTGCACTTACGAGTGCAAGGCAAATCGAGATTGACGAGGACGGAACTGTCCATTCGATGAAATCGTCTGATTGTCCGTTTTTGTCTTTGGAAAATTTTTCAGAAAACGTAAAATTCACTCCTGATATGTTTTCAACAGATTTTGAAACGAAAGATTTTGAGGTAAAAGTTTTAGATAGCAAAAAATATTCGTTTGCAACTTGGCACTGGTCACCGTCAAGTTCAGCCGTAATTCGAAAATCCGTTTGCGACTATCTTTTGCACCTAAAAAACCCCGAAAAAATCAAAATTACTGCGGATAAATTCATTTTTTCATTTGCCCACCTAATCGGCTCAAGTGCAATCATTGACGCACCTTTGTATGCTTATCGCAGACACGGAGAAAATTACTCAAAAGCAATTCCTATGACTGGAAGTGAAAAATATCACAAAAAATCGACCCAAAAAAATTACATAAGAAACAATCTTCTCATAAGAACCGTAGTTTGGCACTTTGTCACTGAGAACAAGGCACTTTTTGCCGAACAATTCAACCACGGCGGATACATTAAAATTTTAAATAAAATCATTTTTTCGTTTGATTTATCTACAATCAAAAGTGTTTTAAAATCATTGTGGGTATAAATGCCCAAAAAACACAGATTGGGGACAATATGCTTCAAGAAGCAACAAAAATATTAAATTCAGCGTTTCATAACAGTTTTATAAGACGGTTGAGCCTTTATCTTCACGATTGCGTGAGAGAAGAAGTCAAAAGTTCGACCTTCCGAAACCTCAAGCAGGACAAGGATAACAAGTGGATTTTTCTCAGAGAAGAACATCTTTCTGATGCAAGATTGCAAAAGAAAAAATCTACCGCACCTTTAAAAGAAACTTTGTTCTCAAATTTCGGCGAACCGCTACTGCTTGACGGCTCAAGCAGCAACATCACGGAAATGATGATTCAGTCTGAAAACGGTCAAAAAGATAAATATTTGATTTACGGGTATTTATTTTTGGCAGGTAAAAATAGCAAAAGCCGCCGCTACAACGAGTTTTTGACCCCGTTGCTCTATATGCCTTGCAGGCTCGAACGTGACGGAGTTAATATAAAATGTATTCTTCAAGACGAAGTACTTTCGGTCAATACGGGTGCATTGACGGCTCTTATGGCAAAAAGTGATGACGAAGAAGAAACCGAACAAATGCTCGAAGGTATTCTTGATGTTGTACCGCCTTTGCCCTTGACTGACGATGGTTTGCAGATTTTCATAACAACTTTGAAATCGTTAATCCCCGATTTGGACATAAAACTTGACCACGAGGACGATGTTTACGACGATTCGACCGGAATTTCGTCCGGTTCGGGCAATAGCGACGACGACACTGAGGACGAAGGCACGGACAAACCGAAGCGTGCAAAACTAGAAAAAGTTGCAATCACAAATCAGAGTGCCTTGATTTTGACAAAACGTCCTGACGTCACGGCTGGCGTGCTTCACGAACTCACAAAAATTTCCGAAATGCCAAGCGGTATGTTCAGAGAAACCGTCTTGAACGTCATAAACGAAGAGTTTACGGCAGGAAAGGGAAAAGCGGAAATAAAACTTCCCGACTCAAATATCGAATCGGCATTTTGCCCTGTAACTCCGCTGTCTTTGAGCGATTCACAGGAAGATGTTTTGAGAAACCTTGAAACAAATTCGCTCATTGCAGTTTCCGGTCCTCCTGGAACTGGTAAGTCACAAACCATTGTCAATCTTGTCTCTCACCTTGTTGCAAACGGAAAAACCGTACTCGTTGCATCAAGAATGGACAAGGCGACTGATGTTGTTGCAGAACGTTTAAACGCTTTAGGTGCACCGTATTTGGCAATTCGAGCAGGAAGAATGAACTACCAACGTGAACTTTCAGCAAAACTTCAAAATTTGATTTCGAACAAAATCGACCTCGACACAGGGTTCGAAGATTCTATGCTTGTTGACGTTGACGATATGAGAAATTTGCTCTCAAAAATCAACGACTGCAAAAATAAAATCGACAAAATAATTTCTCTCGAAGAACAATGGCAAGAAGTTACGGCAGAAAAGAACAAAAAACTTCACGAAAAACCAGTGTTTATCACGAAAAAACTCAATGTCGTTCAAGTCGAAGAGGTTAAGAAATTGGTTGACGAAATTGAAAAATCCCTCGAAAAACCAAATTTCTTCAACAATATTTCGTTAAAAACAAACAGTTTCAAATTACGCAAACTGCTCAAGTTGGTTGACTTTGAGCCTGATTGGGAAAATCTTACTCAAATAAGAAAAGAACTTGTCGGCTGCGAATTGAGTGCAAAAGCCGCAAAAATCGAAGCAGACATCTACAAATTGGGCAATATCACTGAACTTACGGACGAAATCCACAATTTGCAAGGAAAGAGAAAATCGCTTGCGGTAAACATTCTCAAAAACGTCCGTCGTGAAGCACTCAAGGGACTTTTGCGTGACAGAGTAAAACGTCAAAGACTTTACGTCCACACAAAAGCACTCGTTGAAAGAAAGAAAAACCTCCAAAACAGATTGCTCGAGGACGAAGATTTCAAGCCGTTATTGGAAGCCTTTCCGTGCCAATGTGTCACAACCTACGCCGTTTCAGGCTCTTTGCCAATGAAGCCGGGAGTTTTT
>OMSS01000040.1:0-4121 GCA_900313795.1 uncultured bacterium
CGTTTGAGAGAAGAAATGGGCGTTTTGCCCCCTGGAGATATAAGAAACTGTATTGCAGCACTTGCTGACGATGATGATTTGGTGACGAAACTTTTCCAATATCGTTTCAAGAAGAATGTTTCAGAACTTGGCGGACACAGTTTTGGTAACTTATTTATCACTGCGATGTGTGAAATCACTGGTGATATGTATAAAGCCGTCATTGAATCTTCAAAGGTTTTGGCAATCAGAGGAAGAGTTTTGCCTTCAACTTTGGACGATATGAAATTGGTTGCAGAAATGGAAGATGGCACGGTTATTAAGGGTGAATCGGTCATTCCTGAATCAGGCAAAAAAATCAAGCGGTTGTTCACTGACCCTGAACATTGTTTGCCTTTGGACGATGTATTGACGGCAATTCGTGAGGCAGAATTGATTATTATGGGCCCTGGAAGCCTTTATACAAGTGTTTTGCCGAACCTTTTGATTAAGGAAATCGCAGAAGAAATTGAAAAATCGAATGCGAAGAAACTTTATATCTGTAACGTAATGACACAGCCAGGGGAAACAGATGGTTTCACTGTTTCAGACCACGTTAAGACAATTTTGCGTCATGTTGATAATAGAAAAATTATTGATACCGTATTGGTAAATAATTATTTTCCTGAAGAAGCATTAGAAAAATATAGAGCAGAAAATTCATATCCGGTTTTAGCGGATTATGATGAATTGAATAAACTCGGAGTTAATGTATTCGAGTACAGATTGACGGATAACGACAGTTCGGGATACGTCAGACACAATCCTTCACGCTTGATGCGTGCAGTTTACTACTGGTACCGAAAGGCTGACAAACTCAAAGAACAACATGAACATGAGAAAAATTAGTCCTTTTGGGTAGTATAAATCTATACAGGCACAGTCCTTAGTTAACGAAAGCAGTCAAATGGCTAATGCGTCTGTAAGACCAAAAACAACAGCAAAAAAACGACCAAAAGCACCGACAGTTAAAGCAAAACAAACTGCCAAAACATTTGCTATGCTTAAAAATATCATTAAGGCAACGCAGGTATTTTTGGGCTTTTATGGTTCGGCTAATTTGCTGTTTTGGCTTGCTTATACGGCGAAAATCGTTAATTTGGAAGCAGGTTGGTATCTTGTTTTCAAACCTGCTTGGGCAATCGTAAATCTTTTTTATCAGTACAAACCCGTTGAAGGAAGAGAGGATACGGACTTTACGGGGGTTGTTTGTGCAATCTGTTTGATTGTAATGACAGTTGTTTTGAAGTCTGTTACAGAATATGTGGCAGAACTTGAAGAACAGGCAAAAATTGAGGACGCAAAACGTCTCGAGCGTGCGAAAAAACGAGCGATGGCTGTTAAGAGAACAAATGTTAAAACGAAAGCAAATGTTAAAAAGAGTAATGACTCAGGATTTGTTTTCTTGTTAGATATAGATATCAAGCAGGTTTCGGGATTTATTCAAGAAGAGGCACTTTCTCCAGAGGAAGTTGCGAAGATTAAAACGAAATTTTTCACTGCACTTTTGCAAAACCTCAATCTCAATCAGGTTGTGCAAAAAGGGTATTATAAAAAGAAGTTGTTTTTGGTATATAAAAGCATCTCGTATTTTGACGATTTTATTTTCTATACGAGAGAAACTCTTAATTCTTTGTCTAAGGAATTTACTCGTCCGACGCTTCGTATTGACTTTTTGGTCGGAGTCAATACGATTGTGCCGAGCGACGATTTGAGGGGAAAATTGGACGTTTTGGACACGATTAACAAATTGAGTTTGAAGAATGAATTTATTTGTACTCAATCAATGCGTGATATGTACGAATGTACTCCGAAACAGGCGTACAGGTTGGCGTCGAAGGGCGTTTACAACTTGTCGAAGAACTTGAATGTTTCCAATAATCAGGAAATATTCTCACTCAGAGAGGTACAATAATTATGGTAGAATTAAAAATCTTAAGACTTGAACATAACAAGGTTTTGCCCGAATATAAGACTGAAGGTGCTTCGGGCATGGATTTGTCAGCAGCAATTACTGAGGCTATCACGCTTGCACCACTTGAAAGAAGACTTGTTCCAACGGGGATAAAAATTGAGTTGCCGCTTGGATATGAAGCACAAATTCGTGCAAGATCTGGTCTTTCGATTAAACACGGTATAACTTTGATTAATGCAGTTGGCACGGTGGATTCGGACTATCGAGGAGAGGTCTGTGTTCCGCTTGTGAACTTGTCAAATGAGACTTATACGATTTTGCCCGATGAAAGAATTGCACAGATGGTTATTTGCAAGGTAGAACAGGCAAAAATCGTTGTTCAAGATGAACTTGCAGACTCTGAACGAGGCGAAGGCGGTTTCGGTTCGACTGGGAGGTAGTTTTGGATAATTTCAGCATAAAACAAGTAAGTGGGTTGCGTAAGAAAATAATTATAACTCTTATTTCTTCGTTACTTTGCTTTTTTGTGCTTTTAATTTGTGAGTTTTTTGCTGCGATTATGGTTATTCATTACACTCATAACATGCTCGAACCTTTCAAAATTCCTGATAAAAAAACATTTATCGAGTATGTGAAGGAAATCGATTATAATAATTTGAAAACTTTTGATGCTTTGAATTCAAATATAAAAAGAGAGGACGAAGAAGGCAGCAATTCTGGAAATTTCCCTTATTACAAGTTTCGTGCACCTGTTGGGTTGGAATATAAAAAACGACCTGTGATTTTTTTAGGTTGCTCGTTTGCTTACGGAATGGGATTGGAAAATCCTCAGACAATTTCATATAAAGTTTCAAAGTACACCTTATCGTCCTGTTTATAATTATTCTCTCCCTGGTTGGGGTGTTCAGCATACGTTATGGATGTTGAATAATAGTAAGCGTTTTGATGAAATTAAAAACCCTGAATATGCAATATTTATTTTTATAGACGACCATTTTCGCAGATCTTTATCGGCTTTTCCGTTTTTGAATTATCCGTATTCTGAGTCGCTATATGTGATTAGGGGCGGAAAAGTTTATCCTGAATGTAAAATGAAACAAATATTATACCGTTCCTACCTTTATCGACTTTTATGTTCAAAATTTGGTACATTTAAGTACGTTTCTCCAATTTTTCAAAATTATCGTGAGGATAGAATTGTCGCATTTTTTAAAGAAGAAGAAAAAATTTTAAAACAAAAATATCCTAATATAAAATTTGTTGTGATGACTTTCCCAGATTCTACGAATAAAGTGGAATCTTTAAAGCAAAAAATCGAAAATGAAGGTATTTGTGTTGTTGATGGGTTTGAAATTTTTGAAAAAGAAACACATACTGAATTTTCACACCAAGACGAGTATTTTTTAGATAACGGACACCCGAATGAAAAAATGTTTTCGCTTTTTGTTCCTGAATTAGCTAAGCAGTTGAATTTATAAGTTTTTTTCAAAATGCAAAAATATAAAACGAGAAGTCTCACTGAGGCTTCTCGTTTTGTTTTAATGTTTAATTAAATTATCGTTTGAAGTTAATCAAAATAAATGCTGCAATGATAGGAAGTGCACAAATAAGGATTACATGCAACGGTAATGTAACGATTTTACATCCTGTAATTAATGATGTAACAACAAAAACGAGTGCAACGTTTGCTGTTAATTTGTTCAATCCTGATTCTGCACTTTTTTGTGAAGAAAAGATATTTGCCATACCTCCCATAGCACCTAATCCATCGCCTTTTGGTGAGTGGATTAAAACCAAAATTATGAGCAATACCGCAGCAATTATTTGTAATATCCAAATTAATGTAAGCATTTTAAACTCCGTAAATTGTATTTATGTAATAATTTTATCATAAAGAAAAATTTTTTGTTTCACCTTTTCTTCATCAATATTTTTCAAAAGCACTCTTTTAAGTCTCGATTTGTCTCCTGAAATCAACTCTACGCTTGACTTTGAGAGGTTAAAAGTATCTGATAAAAACGCTAAAAGTTTTTTGTTTGCTTTGTTTTCGTTTGGTGGGGCGGAAACTTTGATTTTTATATATTCGTCACAATAGCCAGCAAAATCATCTTTTGACGAGTTTGGGGTCAATCTAATCGACAAAATGACACCGTTTTCTGATTTTTTTATGCAATTTAATGAATTTTCC
>OMSS01000040.1:4129-13077 GCA_900313795.1 uncultured bacterium
GTGGAAAAATCGGCGGAAATATTATACAATACGTTTGAGGATTTTAAAATGAACGAACAAACAATAATTGCAAAGATACACGAAGCCTTAGTTGAACAGGGTCGCCCGCAGGAAGAAATTGATGAAATACATAAAGCCTATGAATTTGCGAAAAAACTTCATGAGGGGCAATACCGTGTAAGCGAAGAGCCGTACATCATTCACCCTTGCGAAGTCGCAAGAATTTTGACCGATTTGCGAGTGGATAAACATTTGATTATGGCTGCATTTTTGCACGATGTTATTGAAGATACGGACACAACTCCAGAACAAATCGAAGAACTTTTCGGCGAAGATGTCAAAAATCTTGTCGAAGGCGTTACAAAATTGAACAAATATCAGTTCAAATCGAGAGAGGAACGTCAGGCGGAAAGTTTCAGAAAAATGTTTGTTGCAATGGCAAAAGATGTTCGTGTAATTTTCCTCAAACTTGCTGATAGATTGCATAATATGCGGACTTTGAACTATATGGCACCCGCTAAGCAACAACGTATTGCACAAGAAACTTTGGACATTTTTGCACCACTTGCAGGTAGACTTGGTATCGGAAAAATTAAGTCCGAACTCGAAGATTTGTCGCTGAGATATTTGCAACCTGATAAATATTTCGAAATCGCTCAACTTGTTGCACAAAAGAAAACAGAGCGTGAACAAACTGTAAATATGCTTATAGAGACCATTGCGGCTAATTTGAAACAAAATAAAATCGAAGCAGAAATCACCGGTCGAGCAAAACACTATTATAGTATTTATAAAAAAATGAAACGGCAGAACATCGCATTTCACGACCTTTATGACGTTACGGCAGTTCGTATTATTGTTAATACGGTTCGTGAATGTTACGAAGTTTTGGGACTTATTCATTCCCACTTTAAGCCAATCCCCGGACGTTTTAAAGATTATATCGCAATGCCGAAAGGCAATGGCTATAAGTCTTTGCACACTTCGGTTTTAGGCCCTCGTCAAAAACCTCTTGAAGTTCAAATTCGAACAAAAGAAATGCACCATATCGCTGAATACGGGGTTGCGGCACACTGGAGATATAAGGAATCAGGTTCGGTTAAGGCTGATTCTACAACAGATTTGCAATATACTTTTATGCGTAAAATGCTTGAACTTGAACAAGAAAGTTCGGGTGCTGAGGACTTCGTTGAACACGTCAAGATGGATTTGTTCACAAATCAAGTTTTTGTTTTCACTCCGAAAGGAGACGTTTTTGACTTGCCGCTCGGTGCTACGCCTATTGATTTTGCGTTCAGAATTCACACGGACGTTGGCTACAAAACGACAGGCTGCTTGATTAACGGACGTATCGGTCAACTTGATACAAAACTCAAAAACGGTGATATCGTTGAGATTACGACTTCTAAAAAGTCCGAACCTAAAATGCACTGGTTGAATTTTGTCGTCACAAGACAGGCTCAATCGAAAATTCGTCAATGGTTCAGAAAACACAAACGTGACGAATATATTGCACTTGGTAAAAGCCTTATGGAAGCAGAACTTACAAAGGCTGTTTTTGATGAAGTTGTCAAGAGTGGCGAACTTTTGAATATCGCAAAAACAATGAATTTGACCTCAGTTGACGATTTGCTCGCACTTTTAGGTAATGGCGAAATTTCCGCTATTAAGGTCATGAATAGGCTTAAAGTCGATGTTCAAAAGAACGACGACCTCTCGCAGTTTATGTCTCATAGCAAAATCCACTCTTGCAAACAGGAAATCATCGGACTTGAAGATTTGATGTACCAACTTGCAAAATGTTGCTTGCCTCTCCCCGGTGAACCAATTGTCGGCGTTGTTACCCGTGGCAAGGGCATTTCTGTCCATAAACATGATTGCAAATCACTCGAAACGGTTCAGCCCGAAAGACTTTTGGAAATTTCTTGGAATCCCGATGTCGTTAATAACGGCAAAAAGACCTACATTTCTGCTATCAGAATTGATGTCGACGACAAAATCGGCATGCTTAAAGATATCTTGATGAAAATTACCGATTGCGATACGAACATCAACTACGCAAACGTTAAATCTAATACAAGCAAAAAATTGGGAATCATTGAACTTGGACTTGAGGTAAGTTCTGTAGAAAAACTCAACTATGTCATCAACCAACTTATGGCAATGGATTCTGTTAAGAGTGTCAAAAGAGTCCCTATGAATTCCAACACAAGACTTTACGTCCCATCAGGGTCAAAGAAAAAATCTAAAAAATAATTTTCTTAATTATCTCAAAATGACCTCTTTGTTAACTCAGAGAGGCTTTTTTGTTGTGGTGACTGTTTTGAATTATTAAGTTTTGTAACGTAAAATATATATAAAAAAGACAATTTTGTGGTTGAAAAAACGTTTATAAAAAAGTAAAGAGATAGATAATTAAAGGAGATATATAAATGGCTCGTGTTTTGATTTCAATGCCGGAAGAATTTTTGAATAAGATTGATGGTGTTGCAGAAGGCGAAAATCGTTCGAGAAGTGAACTTATCAGAGAAGCACTCAGAACGTATATTAATAAACAACGAGTTCGTGAAAACGCATTGGCTCAAAGAAACGCAGAAATTCTCGAAGAACTTTTGGGCTAATAGAAACATCTTTAAACGGCATACAATCCTCTGTGGTGGGGGCTGTATGCCTTTATTAAGTTTTGTAAATTGACTTTTAATTAAAAAGTCAATTTTGGCTGTAAAAAATACTTTATAAAAGTACGAGAGAGATAAACAAAGGACAACGAGATGGCAGCAGAATTAACAGCAGGTATGTTCGCAGGTGTTCAAATCACAGGCAACGATCCGAGAATGCGTTTCAGAAATTCTCAAGATCCTATCTACGTTGCATACGAATTTGTTGATAGCCAACCGCTTTCAAAATTGGCACAATCTTTTGTAAAAGATCAAATCAACGGAGTTATTAAGTTTATCTCAAAAATTGGTAAATAAACCGAATAAACAAGATTTTAAATTAACTCTCACTCTCAAAATTTTTTAAAACTCTCAAATTAAACTCTCACAACTCTCACACTCTCAAAAAAATTCTCAGCCCTCATTCAGAGGGCTTTTTATTTGGGGCTACGCTCAATGTGACGGGTGTTGATTTGTATTAAAAATCTTATTTGCTAAAATTTTGTGTTATCATCATAATACTGCAACAAATTAGAGGTTATTTTGAATAAAAAAGTAATAATTTTATCTGTCGTTATTCTAATTGCAGCAATATTTGCGTTGTTTTTTGTAAATTCAAAAAAATATTTCACAACAACTATTGTTTCAATGAGTATGTCGCCGACACTTATGCCGAAAGATAAAGTATTTATCGAAAAAACTTCTCAAATTAACACGGGCGATATAATCGCTTATTCTACTTCGTCATTACCGAATAAAGCAGTTCAAATTCACAGGGTTATTGCAAAAGGAGGAGAAATAATATCGTTCAAAAAAATTGCGAATGATAAATACGTTATTTTAATAAACGGTAAAGAATTAAATGAACAATATCTTGAAAAAGATTGCAAATATTTTTCTTTAGATGCAAGTATTTATGAAACGCAAACAATTCCGCCAAACAATTATTATGTTTTAGGTGACAATCGACTCAATGCCAATGATAGCAGATTTATAGGTTATATTCGGACTTCGGACATAAAGGGAAAAATAATAAAAGTAATCAGAGAGTAGAAGTTGGGTAACGAAGTAACCTTCATTGCGAGGAACAAGCGAGCAAAAGTAGGGTCGACTTTAGCCGACCAAGACAATTCTTCACTCCCTGTCATTCTGAGGTTTTGTAAAAACCGAAGTATCTGTTTCACGCATTTATCGTCATTTTATTATTTTATTAATTGGAAAAAATAAATCTGATAAATTTTCAAAGAAATTTTTTGATGTGTTATAATTTTGTCGCAAAGTATTTGGCGGAAGTATGAAAACGAATGATGATATTGTTATAAAACAAAGAGCGGCGGGGATTTCAGTCGTTTCTAACACTGTTTTGATTGTCTTAAAATTAATAACAGGAGTTGTTACAGGGTCGTTTTCGGTTATTTCTGAGGCAATTCATTCGACGAGTGACCTTTTGGCATCTTTTATTGCCTTTGTTGCGGTTAAAAAAGCCTCAAAGCCTGCTGATAAAGACCATGCGTTCGGGCATGGAAAGTACGAAGATTTTTCGGGATTAATCGAAGGTTTGCTGATAATTTTGGCTTCTGTGTATATTTTGTGGGAAGCGTCAATGAAGGTTATCAGCGGAAAGTACGAATCAGTTGATGTTGACATTGCGATTTATGTGATGTTATTTTCAGTTTTTGCGAATATTTTTGTTAGTGCATATTTGTTCAAGTGTGCCAAAAAGACTGGCTCGATTGCGTTGTATGCAGATGCAGAGCATTTGAGGACTGACGTTTATACTGCAGTTGGGGTAATGGCTGGTTTGGCGTTGATTAAGATTACGAATATTCACATTATCGACCCGTTGATTGCGATTTTTGTTGCGGTTTTGATTTGGGAAGCAGGATTTAAAATTTGCAAAAAAACAGTTGCGGATTTGCTTGATGCAAGTCTTTCTGCTGATGAAGAGACTGAAATTTTGAATACAATTAATACTGTTAAAAACGCAAAAATGTTTAAACTTTGTGAACTCAAAACGAGACGTTCTGGTGTCCGCAAGCAAATTGAACTTAAAATTTGTGTAAACGGCGATATGACTGTAAAAGAAAGCCATGAGTTCTGCAACGAAGTTGAGAAGGCCCTTTCTGACAAAATTGGCAATACCGATACTATCATTCACATTGAGCCACTTTGTGAGGTTTGTGAAAAAGATAATGTGGCGAAAATTTGATATGAAAGAAAAGTTCAAGCCTGTTATTTTCAATATTTTAATTATTTTTCTATTGTTTCTTGGGGTTGAAATTTTTTCGTATTGTAAATTGAATTTTCTTTCTGATGAATCATTTAGTCAGAAAATACATAATTGTTTAACAAAATTTGAGCAAATTTATTGTTTCAAGGGTTATCATTACGATGATAATTTTCGCCAACCGATAATAAATAACGATACACAAAACGGTATTATTTTGATGGGTTGTTCGTTTGCAAATGGATATTCTTTGCCTGAAAATAAAAAATTTTGAAAGTTTTTTGAATAAAAGTTTGATTAAAAAGAACTATAATATTTACAATGTAAGTGTTTTTGGTGGCTGTCAGAAAGAGGCTTTGTACCTTTTAAAATCAAACATTATTTCTAATTTTATAAAGAAATATCAACCGAATATCGGTAAATCAGAGTTTATATATACTTATATTTATCAACAAAAAATAGATTGTTCTATAACGATAGAATGTTTGTGCCTTCGTATAAAGAGGTTGATAGTTCGACTGGAGAGAAATTGGTTTTGCAAAGAAATACCATTTTTCAACAATGTCAGACTGTGAATTTCTTAAAACGTTGGTTTATATTGAAACATTTTTCAAATATAAATTACTGTCAAAATTATGGTAACAAGTTGGTTCTTCTGTATTTTAAGGAATTAAATTCCGAAATCAAAAAACAGTTTAAAAATTCTGAATTAGTTGTTTTTGTCTTTGATGAAGAGAAATCCGATTTCGCAATTTGGGAAAATTTGAGAAAAGAAGGAATCAATGTTATTTTTTTGAGTGAATTGACCGACAAAAAAAATTTATGCCGCTCCTGAGTACACGATAGCCGATGGTTGGCATCCAAATGAAAAGGCTTGGGAATTGGTGTCACCGTTGATTGCAAAAAAATTGAATTTGTAACTAAAAATTATTGATTGTATAAAATACAATTATTATTTGTTTTTGTTATAATAAATTTGAGCATGAAAATGCAGGACACTAATATAAGGGGGATTTATGTTTGAATCTTTAGTAACCAATTACGGTATGGTTATATCAGGTGCAATCCTTTTGATTGCATACATTTTCATCGCAACCAAAAAAAAAAAAAAATCAGTTGTTGCCCTTGTCGGTGCTTCTTTGACAATGTTGTTGGGATTGTTGCCGTTTCACGGACACCTTGACAGTGCAACCGGAGAGTACGTTAAAGGGATTTTCAATTACATTTCTTTTGATGTAATTTTCTTGTTAATCGGTATGATGATTATCGTTAACATTTCGAGTAAGAGCGGTATTTTCAAATGGCTTGCTTTGAGTGTTTTGAAAATGACAAAGGGACACCCGAAACTCGTTTTGTTTACAATGGCATTGATTACGGCTGTTTTATCAGCGTTCTTGGATAATGTTACGACAGTTGTTCTTATGTTGCCGATTACATTTGTTGTGGCGAAAGAATTAGGCGTTGATCCTATTCCGTTCTTGATTTCGGAAGTTTTCGCTTCAAATATCGGCGGTACAGCAACTTTGATTGGAGACCCTCCGAACATTATTATTGGTGCAAGAGCAGGTCTTTCATTTATGGATTTCTTGAATGAATTGACTTTGATTATTGCTATTGTTTTCCTTGCGGTTATTTCCGTTATGACGTTTTTGTTCAGAAAAAATCTTAAGGCAACTCCTGAAAAAATGGCAGAAATTGCAAATCTTGACAACTCACACACAATCGAAGATAAGGGCTTGATGATTAGATCGTTAATCACGTTAATCCTTGTTATCACCGGATTTGTAACTCACGATATTACTCATATCGACGCTTACGTTTTCGCCGTTGCTGGTGCAAGTTTCTTGTTGCTTTTTGAAAAACCGAAAGAAATTTATCAAGATGTTGAATGGCTTACAATTTTCTTCTTTATCGGTTTGTTTATTATCATTGGCGGTTTTGAGGCAAATGGCGGTATTAACTTCTTGGCACACAAATTGATTGACTTGACACAAGGAAGTCTTGATGTCGCAACAATGCTTATCCTTTGGGGTTCAGGCATTTTGTCAGGTATTATTGATAACATTCCTTATACCGCAACAATGGCTCCATTGATTGACCAAGTTCAACACGCAATTCCTTATGCTGGTGAAGGTCATCACCCGCTTTGGTGGGCATTGTCGTTGGGTGCTTGCCTTGGTGGTAACTTGACCATCATCGGTGCAGCAGCAAACGTTCTTGTCAGTGAAACGGCTGCAACAAAAGGATATCCGATTTCATTTATGAGATTTTTGAAATACGGTATTTTGACAACAACAATTTCGCTCGTATTGAGTTCGGCATATTTGTACTTGAGATATTTGCACTAATCGCAAGTGTTTTGAAGTTATTTAATAAAAAGAGATGTCACTTTGGCATCTTTTTTTTTTGATATTTTTTGTTCTTGGCTAATCTGAATGAAAAATCGAGGTCATTGTCATTACGAGGAACGTAGTGAAGAACTAATCCAGAGCGAATTTATCTGAAGAATGGAGGGATTGCTTCGCTTCGTTCGCAATGACGGTGCAATCATTTGAAACTGTGGAGTTTAAACCAATAGTATTAACGTCATTCTGAGGGCGAAACCTGAAGAATCTTGAAGAAATGTGTTAGATTAGATACTTCGGCTAAAGCCTCAGTTTGACCGCAAACACTAAATTTCAAAGAATTAAATGAAACTAAAAATTATTTCATTTGTTCCAACAGAGTCTCTCTTACGTCAGAAAGTGGACCACCGTCTGGTTGGACGAGTTTATTGCAATATTTTTTTACGAACACGAATGGGAATTTTGGAAGCCAACTTGCTTTCATTAAGATAGAAACGGTGTCGAGACCTTGTGAGAGTAGCAATTCATCTATTGTTTCTTCGTATGCAATAGAGAGGCTTGAAAATATTTTCAATGTATAATCTGCGGTGGTAACGACAGAGTAGCCTGCCCCAACTCCGGTATTTGCGAGCAATTCCGTTATACGGAAGGCTTCATCGTCGATTCTTTTGACGGCATCATCGGGGAGAGCGATTGCTTCTTCTGTTGAAATTTTTTCGATTTCAAACCAAGAGTTGTTGTATTTTATTCGCATTGTTGTTGGCGATGGCATGTAAATAAATTGGCATTTATTGTCCATAAGCATTTTGCCGTCGGCACTGTAAATGCCGTATTTGAAGTTTTTTACGGTTAAAAATTTTCTGCCGAAAAGTGGTTCAATTTCGTGAAAAATTGGCGGAACGATTGCTTTTCCGTACTGGTCATAAATGCCGTAATCGCTTTCGTTGCCTAATTTTACCCAAGTGTCAAAGAGTCTTTCTGCGTGGGTATATTTTGGCTCAACGAGGATTTTCCCCGTGCAATCTATAAGTCCGAATTTATAATTTTTCTTTTGTATGAGCCAAGCATTTTTCCCGAGACGAATGACTTTTCGGTAGATTGGGTTGACGGTGATTTCGTCTTTTGAGTTTTTTAAGCCGAAAAATTTATTGTCAGTTGAAAAAACTTTCAACGTATCGGTGGTTTCGTTGCTTTCAGAAACGGTTTCCGTCAAAGTTTTTGTCTCTATAGGAGTGGTTGTTTGTTCCACAGCAAAGACGGAATTGCTTGTTAAAAATAATAAAGAAAATAAAATTAAAATTCGTTTCATACTCGTATATTATGCCAAAATGTGGTAAACTTTTCAAGTATCGTGGGATTAATTGACATGTCAAAAAAAGTTAAAATTTCGATAATAATTTCAAGTATTATTGTATTCTTCGTTGCGGCAATTTTGGCGTTATATTTGGTTGTTTTGCCTAAAGCAGTTGCAACGCCTGAGGTTTGGAAATATGTAAATAAAATTGTTAAAGAAAATTGTGGTGCGGAGTTGGTTGTTTCAAATCCGTGTTTGAAAACATCTTTGAAACCCGAAATCGCCTTTGATATAGACACTTTAACACTAGTCAAAGATGGCGAGACTATTTTTAACGTTAAAAATATGCAATCTGGCATAAATTTTGCGAAAATTTTTGCAAAAGAAATTAAACTTCAAAAATTTGGCGTGGACGATTTGTATGT
>OMSS01000120.1 GCA_900313795.1 uncultured bacterium
TTTTAATTTTTACAGAAATGTTTTGTAACAACCGTAATCAAAATTCCGATTTATGCTAAAATTATAACATAAAAATATTAATGGAGAACAAACTTGTTTTTAGCAGATAAAGAAGTCCTCAAAATGGACATAACAAAGTTAAAGAAACCTAAAGTCCTCGTCATTGGCGATGTTGCGATTGACGAAATGATTTACGGCAACACAGAAAGAATCTCAAGAGAAGCACCGGTATTGATTTTACGTCACACACAAACCAAAATTATCTTGGGTGCAGCATCGAATGCCGCTCACAACATTTCAACCTTAAATGGCGGAAAAGTCTCTATTTTAGGCACATACGGCGATGATTATTACGGAAAAGTTTTGCTTGAAGCATTCGAAAAAGCAAAAGTCGACACAAAATACATGGTCAAAGCACCCGAAAGGCCAACCACAGTAAAGACAAGGATTTCAGGCTCTTGTTCACAATCCGTCACTCAACAAATCGTGAGAATTGACCGTGAAACAAAAGAATGGCTCTCAAAACAAACTGAGGACAAAGTTTGCGAAACAATCGAAAAGGCAATCCCTGAGTTCGATGCGGTAATTTTGTCAGACTATCAACTCGGAACTTTGACAGATAGAGTAATTGAAACCACCGTTGATGTGGCGAAAAAGCACGGCAAGATTGTCGTTGCAGATGTACAAAAAGATATGTTCCGCTACAAAGGCGTTACAGCAATGACTCCGAACCAACCTGACACGGAAAAATTTGTCGGATTCTTTATCAAGGACGAAGAGACATTGAAACAAGCAGGCGAAAAGTTGCTTGACTCAACGAATTCCGACCTCATGCTTGTTACCCGTGGTGGCGATGGAATGGCGGTTTTTGAAAGAGGAAAAGAATATTCACCGATTCCTGTTTTCAACAAAACGGACGTTTTCGATGTAACAGGGGCTGGAGATACAGTCGTTGCAACGTTTACGCTCGGCTTGGCAGCAGGCTTATCACCAAAACATGCTGCAATTATCGGCAATCTTGCAGCAAGCATCGTAATCCGCTCTTTCGGTTGTGCAACAACGAATATCAAGGAACTTATCAAAACTGCGGATAAAATTAATTTTGAAAAATTCAGAGGAAAATAAAAATGAAAATTTGTGAAACATGCGAAAAAATAAAAAAAGCACTTGGACTCGAAAAATGCCCTTGTTGCAAAAATCTCAAAGGTGCTGATTGGGCAATAATCATCGGTCTTCTGGTCATTATTGCAGTTGTAATTGCGGTATTTACAGGCGGAAATAAATTCATCTCAAAATCACCAGTTTTGGAAGAAAAAGACGTACAATTCTCGGTATTTTTCAGAGGAATCACAATCACAGACACGAAATCACCGTTTTTGCCTAACGAAGATACCTTCATCACAATCAGAAACGTCCCCTATACAAAATTGAAAATCACAGACGTTGTTGGTGACAGAAGAAAAATGCTTCTCGAAACGAACAAAATGGGCAATTATCAACCTGTCGATGATATTTCGCAACCTGCTGTTTACGATTTTGTCGTAACCGTTCAAGATAAAGCGAAAATCACTGACGACGGTGCAGTTGTAGGCGGAAACAAAATAAAAATGGGTATCCCTGTTATTTTGGAAGGCAAAAATTACAAATTCACAGGTGTAATTTCAAACATTCAATATGTTGACGAACCTCAACAAGCACAACAACCCCAACAACCCCAACAACAAACAGAACAAACTTCAAACGACAAAAAATAATCAGGCAAAAATATGGAAAGCAGAATAGTTGAATTTTTAGATAAAATTTTGGCAAGAGTCCAAGGTGCATTGGAATTTTTGCCAAATAATTCTGCAATTTTGAAAAATATTGACGTATTTTTGTTCATAATGATTTGTCTGTCGGCAGTTTGCTCGATTTTTATGAGCAATAGTATTGTTGCACCATTGCTTTGTATCGTGGCGGTATTGTTCGGTTCGACGATGATTTTAGACAAAAATTATCGTTTAAAAATCGAAAAAAGTTCGTTGTTTTTGATTTTGTATTTCGTTTTGGCGATTGCAAGCACGATTAATTCAACTATGCCCCATCAGAGCCTTACAGGCTTGTCAAAGACGATTTTGTACCTTTTGTATTTTTATGCAACTTTGCAATATTTAAGAGCACATAAAGACAAAATCCCTTGTTTTGCAATGATTATCGGTGTTTGCGTAAGTTTCGAAATCGTTATTGCGTTTATTCAAAACTACCTTGATGTTTTGAGTGCAGCAACTTGGCAAGACACGGCGAGATTGAACCCTGAGTTGGTTTTGACGAGAGTTTATGGAACACTCAAACCCTCAAACCCAAACCTTTTCGGCGGATATTTGATTGCGGCAGTACCGTTTTTATGGCTTTATACGGCATTAAATTTTGTCGAAAAACATCATAAAAGATTTTTAATTTTGTTGATTTTTTCAATTTTAGCAATCCCTGCAATCTTCATGACAGGCTGTCGTGGTGCATATATTGCACTATTTTTTATGATAATCACTCTGCTAGTTGCGGCATATAATATTTGCAAATTCCATTACCCGAATGTTTATGATTTTGTCAAAAAATACCTTCATATCATAGTGGTTGCAGGTGCGGCGGTGTGTTGTGCAATAATGGTTTGCGTACCAAAAATTTCTCACAGAATTTTGTCGATTTTTGCAATGAGAAACGACAGTTCGACCTCATTCAGAATGAACGTTTATCATTCTTCGTGGCAAATGTTTCAGGACAATGTTTTACTCGGAATCGGTTGCGGCAACAAAGTTTTCAGAGAAGTTTACGGCTTGTATATGCTTTCAGGATTTGATGCTTTGAGTGCATATTCAATTTATCTTGAAACAGCAGTAGAAAGTGGCATTTTCGCATTAATTTGCTACTTACTTTTCATTTTCTTCTTGATTAAAGAAGGAATTAAAGCATTTTTCAACTGTGGTGATTTGAAATCGAGATTATGCTTAACAGCAGGTATCACGGGCATAATTGGTGTATTGAGCCACGGATTTGTAGACACAGTTTATTTCAGACCGCAAATTCAGTTGATTTTCTGGATTACGGTTGCAATGATTATGGTGCTTTCCCAAAATCAAAAAGTTGAAGTAAAATAAAAATAAAACAAAAAAGGAAATATATTATGACTGAAAAACCCAAAAGACAAAGACCACAAGAACAAGATCCCAACGTAAGACGTCATAACTTTGATGCAGTTGAAAGCAATTTGACAGCAGAACAGGTAAAGGCAGAAGTCGCAAGATGTTTGCACTGCAAAAATGCACGCTGCGTAACAGGTTGTCCTGTTAACATTAACATTCCTGACTTTATTGCCGCATTGAAAGAAGATAAACTTGAAAAAGCAGGCGATATCATCAGAGAAACAAGTTTCTTGCCTTCTGTATGCGGTCGTGTTTGCCCGCAAGAAAGACAATGCGAAGGCAAATGTGTTTTGGGCATCAAAGGCGAACCGATTGCAATCGGTGCATTAGAAAGATACGTCGGCGACAACACTGATGCAAAAGCTGAAGTTGCAGCAGAAACGGGCAAAAAGGTTGCAATCATCGGTTCAGGTTGTGCAGGCATCACAGCAGCGGCTGACCTTAGAAAAGCAGGACACAAAGTCGTTGTATTCGAAGCATTGCACAAGTTGGGCGGCGTTTTGAGATACGGTATTCCGCCATTTAGACTTCCGAGAAAATTCCTCGACAGAGAAATCAACTCACTCAAGGCTTTAGGCGTTGAATTCCACACAAACGTTGTTGCTGGAAAATCAGTCACAATCAAACAACTTAAAGAAGACGGTTTTGACGCAATTTTCATCTGTTCAGGTGCAGGCTTACCGAAAATGCTTAACATCAAAGGCGAAAACCTCAACGGCGTTTATTCTGCAAACGAATTTTTGACAAGAGTAAACCTTATGGGTGCAAACCTTGAAGAAAACCCGACTCCGTTAAAAACCGGCAAAAGAGCAATCATAGTCGGTGGCGGAAACGTTGCAATGGACGCTGCAAGAGTTGCTGTCAGAGTTGGTTTTGAATCAGTTAAAATCGTATACAGACGTACAGAAGCAGAACTTCCTGCAAGACTTGAAGAAATCCGACACGCAAAAGAAGAAGGCGTTGTGTTCCAATTCTTACACAACCCTGTCGAACTTATGGGGGAAGACGGTTTCGTAAAAACTGCAAAATTAGAAATTATGAGGTAATTATAGTTTCATT
>OMSS01000162.1:0-2128 GCA_900313795.1 uncultured bacterium
TATATGGCAAAATGCCGGTACAATTTAGCCCAAAAACTAATGGAACATGATGAACCCTTGACACGAAAACAGTTTATAGAGGAGTTGCGCGCACTACCTGTTGAAAATGTGGTATTGCGTCGACAATACAGAGATACAGAGAAAAGGGATAAATAGTGTCTCCCTGAAGTACACTTATCACTTCTAAATCTAAAAGGCTATGAAGGTAGAACTTGGAATTAGCATGGCAACCAATGTTGCTGCTGCAAGCAAGTGTCCAGAAATTACCGAATATCGCTGCGGTATCAATTACCGTTCCTCGTGGTGATGGCATTTGCTAAAATTAATCAATGGCATGGAGAAACTTTCTCCATGCCTCTTTAAAATCAAACAAATCGTAATTTCTTTGATAAGCAACCGTGATGACTTTCGGCGGATTATCGGACGAAGAAAGTTTTTTCATAACTGCCTCAGAGGCTACTGTCACCATATCCTCGGGCAAATTGGAATAGTCAAAATCTTCCGAAACAAAAATGTCTCGAATTTCGATTTCTGACTCCAAAATATCCTCGAGCGATTTTTCGCCCTCAACAAGGAAAAGCCCAGTCAAAAAGCGTACTTTCGACGTCGAAAGTTTCGCAAATTCAACAACTGTCGGGTTAGTCACAGAGGTTATTTGTTTTACCATAATTTTGCCATTCTTCTAAAAATTCTAACTCTTTTTTCGTTAACATTTCACGATTTATCAACTTTTCTTCAAAAGGATAATGCGAAAGCACCTCGATTTCAAGGTTTGGAGCGACCGATTTTGCATAAACAGCATTTTCAAGTCTCACGCCGCCAACGCCTTTTTTATAAAGCCCAGGTTCAACAGAAAAGACGTAATTTTTCTTAAAAGGGAGTGCAAATTCGTCTTGAAACGAGCATCTCGGCGGAAATTCGTGAACAGAAATTCCAATTCCGTGACCCGTCGAATGAGAATACAAATATCCGTTTTTCTCTTCGTCCTCAAGTTCCCTTCTGACAAGCAAATCAACCTGTTGCCAAGTTGCCTTATCGTCAAATTTATGTGCAAGTGCCGCAACTGCACCCTTGAAAACCCTTGTGTAGACGTACTTTTGCTCATCAGACGGAGTACCTTTGACAAAAGTTCTCGTAATATCCGTCGCAAGTCCGCCTTCGAAAAATCCGCCACAATCAATCATCACAAGGTCTCCGTCCTTGATTATTTTATCCGGCGAAGCAACCGAATAGTGGATAATCGAAGAGTTTGCACCCGATGCAATAATCGGTTTGAAACTTTGCGTCAATGCACCTTCTTCCTTGAAAAATTGGTTTATTGAACAAAATAAATCATACTCAGAAAGTTCAGCATCAGAATTAATCAAGTCGTTCATCTTACGCAAAACCCTGTCAGTTCTTGCAAAAGCAGATTTCAAATATTCAATCTCACTGTCAAATTTTTCAGATTTAACGTCAAATAAATTTGTCGAGCGAACCTTATTCGACGGGTGAATTTGCATAAAATCAGCCTGCGAAATTGTCGATTTATCAGTCAAAATTTCTTTTCCGACAAATTGCGCCAAAACATTCTTGAATTTTTCGAGCGGTTCAACCGACAAACCCTCAAATTCATAAGGGATTTTTGAATCTGTAAAAAGCGTAACCGAATTTTTCGTCACAACAGCCTTCGCTCTCGGTGCGGAAGAATACGGAAAATCGTAGTTTCTGAGGTTTGTCAAATACGCAAAATCCGTCGGAACAGTAACGAGCAAAATTTGCTTATCGGTCAATTTTTCTGCAAAATACTTAAATTTTTCCTCCGGAGAAAGACTTGCAATTTTATCGGAAACCCTTGTCAATTCTACGTTTGTAAAAGCATTTTGAGATAAATCTTCAATCGGGTCAGAACTTAAATATTTGATTTTAATATTTTTTTCTTCACATTTTTTGCTCAATTTTTCGCAAAAATCTGCCGAAACCTTGTTCGATGTAACCATCAAAGTCGAATTTTCATCAAGTGCACCAACAATTTCGTTAATCGGAGAACTTCCTTGTTGCATCTTAATAACGGTCACAACGTCGCTGTCGACCTCGTTATCCGCTTGTTGGTGATAACGTCCGTCAGCAATTTGATATACGGCGTTTT
>OMSS01000162.1:2156-5425 GCA_900313795.1 uncultured bacterium
CCGTCAGCAATTTGATATACGGCGTTTTTTGTGACGATACAATCGCCCATTGAGCCTGAAAATCCGGTAACCTTAAACCTTGAATTTCTCGGCAAAATGTTATATTCCGACAAAAATTCATCAGATGAATTTATCAAAATTGCATCTCCACCGTTTGACGATATGAAATTGCGTAATTCAACAACTTTTTCGTTCATAATTAATCTTCTTTATCCGTTACCAAAATCAAGTGCCAGCCAAATTGAGTTTGGATAGGATTTGTAACCTTATTTAATTCGGCAGAAAACGCAGCGTCCTCAAACGGTTTAACCATTACACCTTTTTCGAACCAGCCTAAATCTCCGCCGTCACCGCCTGAAGGGCAAAATGAATATTGACCGGCTGCATGAGGAAAATCAATCTCTCCATTTTCAATTCTGTTTTTAATATCCAAGGCTTCAGCCTCTGTTTTTACCAAAATATGGCTTGCTTTAACTCTATTTGACATAATTTTCTCCTGTTTTGACATTAGTATATCATAGTTATTTTGTTTAATGTAAAATAATTTTATTAAGGAAGAATTATGAGCAAGAAATTTTATATCGAAACAATGGGCTGTCAGATGAATAAGTCCGACACAGAAAGATTAGAAGGAATGTTTATAGAACTCGGTTACGACAAAACAACCGACCAAAAAGAAGCCGATTTTTTAATCGTATCAACCTGTGCAATCAGACAAACCTCTGTTGACAAGGCATACAGCCAATTAGGTGTTTGGGGAAAAAGAAAAAAGAACCGCCCCGATATTAAAATAGGAATTTGCGGTTGTGCCGCTGAAATCGACAAAGATGCCCTCTTTAAAAGAATGCCCTACCTCGATTTGATTTTCGGAACTCATAATATTTTCAAATTTCCGGAATTTGTTAAACGAGTCGAAAACGGCGAAAAGGTTTGCGAAATTACAACAATTCCTTACCCCGAACCCGAAGAACTCAAACTCAACCGTCAAGACACAGTCGGTGCTTGGATTCCGATAATCGAAGGTTGCAACAATTTCTGCACATACTGCGTAGTTCCTTTCACAAGAGGTCGTGAAAGAAGCCGCCGTCCGGAATTAATCATAAAAGAAGCCCAAAAAGCAATCGCTGACGGCAAAAAAGAAATTACCCTCTTAGGTCAAAATGTTGACAGTTACGGAAAAGATTTGCACGACCCGAACATTACTCTTGCAAACCTTTTGAGAGAATTGAACAAAATTGATGGAAAATTCCGTATTAAATTCGTAACCTCATACCCGACCGACATCACGGACGATTTAATCGAAGCGGTTGCAGAATGTGACAAAGTGAGCAAATTTTTCCACATTCCGATGCAATCAGGTAATTCAAGAGTTCTCAAGGCGATGAACCGCCGCTATGACAGAGAACAATACTATGAAATTTACAACAAAATCAGAAACCGATATGACGAAGTCGAAATAACAAGCGATTTCATCGCAGGCTTCCCCGGTGAAACCGAAGAAGAGTTTCAAGACACGCTCTCGGCGATTGAAGAACTCAAAATCGATTATTCAAACACCGCAATCTACTCCCCTCGTCCTTTCACAAAAGCAGGAAGAATGACGGACATTTTCATTCCCGATGAAGTTAAAGAAGAACGTTTCCAAAGACTTCACGAAACAAACTGCAAAATGACACTTGCCTCAAACCAAAAACTTGTCGGCAAAGTCTATGAAGTTCTTTGCGAATCTCAAAAAGAAAAACACGGCAAAATGATGATGAATGCAAGAACCACAACGGGCAAACTCGTTCACTTCCCATCAGAAAAAGACCTGACTGGCGAATTTGTCAACGTCAAAATTACAAAAGCTCAAACTTGGTGTCTCTACGCCGAACCCGTTGATTAAAATTATTCAGCCTGATTATTAACAACCGTTTTTAAATATACATAAAACTGTTCAGAATGGTTAATATAAGCATATCTTTCAACGCTGCCATCTTTTTTCACAACGCAAACTGATTTTATCAAAAATACCTTATTATCAAACGAAACACTCTTGATATCATTGAAAGAAACAGACTCTGCATCTTGCTTTTCAATCGGTTTAATGGCAAAATTCGTGACTGCGTAAAAATTCTTTTTGAAAAGTTGAGGCAAATACTTCAAAATCAAAAACGAAAGCAACATAATGTTAATAAAAAACAATGTATCAATGCTTTCCAAACATTCTCTCACAAATAAATGGTAAAAATTATCGATTGTTACCGTTAACACAAGAGAATAAATAACCGTCATAAAAACAGGTGCATGCAAAATCTGAACGATATGTTCTCCCTCTGCAAGTTGAGATTTTGCAATAACTTTCATCTCATTGGATATTTTGTGATGATAATAACGTAATGTTATAAGAATCACTATAAAGATTATAAAAAAAACATAACAACAGCAATCCATAACCTTACTCCGTCAACAACCTTGCAGAAAAGCCCTTGCCATCAAGTTCAGATTTCAAGCCAAGTGCCCTATTTCTATTTGAAAACGAACCAACTTGAACAACATATTGACTGCCCAATCTGCGAACGAAAGGTTGATATCCGGTAACTGCTGTAGAAACACGGTTTCTGATAATGTTTGCTTGTTCCATTGTCGGATAATATCCGATGTAAACCTTCGTAACCGAGCCACCGCTTGTTGATGAAACAGGTTGAGTGTTTGCTCTATATTGAACTTCTGCAACAGTCGGAACAGGCGGTTTCGAGACAGTTTTCGGTGTTCTAACAGGAATAGGTGCTTCATCAAACGAATACTGCATTACGGGCGGTTCTGCCAACAATGACGATTGTTTTTTTGTCGTTTTTCCGGAATTTTTAACAGACTTTTTCTCTGAAGAAGTAGAAGTTTGTAATTCCGATTTTGCAGGCTCAGAAGCGGTATTGCCCAAAGCCGAAGCCTCAGTTTTCACCATACTTTCGCCCATAGTATCTTCATATTGAATCCACTTCAATCTCGAATCGAGTTCGGCAAAATGTTCATTCTCCTCAGCCGTTTCTTCAGCAGCCTCTCCGCCGATATTTACGTCAACAGGAGGCGAAAAATTCTTGAACAAAGCAGAGACTAAAAACATTGCAACGACAAAGGTTACAACAAAAAGTACCAATAAAGTCAATTTATTATTTTTCTTTTTCGGTTTTTTCAACTTTGCCATACTTCTTAACTCCAACCCTGAAGATATTACAATTCATCAGGATCGTCAATGTCTTCCGCTTCGATTTCCTCAATAATTTCCTTCA
>OMSS01000063.1 GCA_900313795.1 uncultured bacterium
ATAAACAGGGTGGTTTCGGCTGACTTTCAATAACGGTTGACAAGTCAAATTTTTATGTTAACCTATTTTTAGAAACTTAAGAGGAGAATTATTATGGCAAAATTTATTTGTTCCGTATGTGGTTACGTTTATGAAGGTGATGAAGCACCTGCAAAATGCCCTCAATGCGGCGTTCCTGCTTCGAAATTCAACAAAGTTGACGAATCAGTTGAAAAAGTATATGTAACAGAACACGTTGTCGGTGTTGCAAAAGACGTTGATGCAGAAGTTTTGCAAGGTTTGCGTGATAATTTTAACGGCGAATGTACTGAAGTTGGTATGTATCTTGCAATGTCAAGACAAGCAGAAAGAGAAGGATATCCTGAAATTGCTGATGCTTTCAAAAGATATGCTTTCGAAGAAGCAGAACATGCTGCAAAATTTGCAGAATTACTTGGTGAAGTATTGACTGACTCAACTAAGAAAAACCTCGAAATGAGAGCAGAAGCAGAATGTGGTGCATGTGCTGGTAAAATGGATATTGCAAAAAGAGCAAAAGAACTTGGCCTTGATGCAGTTCATGATACAGTTCACGAAATGGCAAAAGACGAAGCACGTCACGGAAAAGGCTTTGATGGTTTGTTGAAAAGATACTTTAACTAATTAGATATTTATAATTAAAAACGGGTACGGTATCGTATCCGTTTTTTTTGTTGGATATTTTTGCAATAAAAAAACCACTCTATTGAGTGGTTTAAATGGTGGGCGTTGAGAGGCTCGAACTCCCGACATCCTCCTTGTAAGGGAGGCGCTCTACCAACTGAGCTAAACGCCCTTGCGTAATTCAATTATACATGCTCAAAAATAAAATGCAAGCGTTTTTTTATAAAAATTTTTTTGCTGATTAAAAAATTGGAAATTTTAAAATTTTTGCCTAAAAATCCCTGTCAATAATTGGTTTACAGTTAAGAAATATTAACAAAAATCTAATTCTTTTTGGTGACAACTTTTGGTTGCGAAAATCGTTACAAAATATATAATTTTCAAAAAAAACAGGTAGCATGTGATGTTTAGGGTGTCGTATATTTCTTTCTCCTCTTTTTGTATGTTCTAAAAAAATTTGGCTATATTTATATTGTTTACCAAAATGGTATAATAGGCAAAGCATATAGTGAGAAACCGTATTGTCTGACGGTATCACGCTAAGTACAAGAATTATCATAGGAAGATAAACAATGAATTTTAAGAAGATTTTGGGTTCAATTTTATCAACGATGTCGTTGTTCACGGCTCAATCTGCACTAGCGGTTGATATTACCAATGAAGCGACATTGAACGATTATATGACGAATAAGGATAACGATAAACAAACTGGTGTCATCCAAAATGACATTACGACAACCGCTGGTATTACCTCTTCCAACTCTGATGTTGCATTCCAAGCATCGGGTAATCGGGTATTATCAGGTGAGTTATTGCGTTTCACAGGTGCTAACGGCAAGTTAACATTAAGTATTGTCGGTGGCGACACGTTTACGATTAACAACACGATTTCGTTAGATGGAACAACCTTAACGAACGGCAATGCCGGAACGTACAATCTCAATAACATTTTAGGAACAGGTACATTAAATCTCACGTCAGGTGCTAAGTTTACTGCTAACAATGTTACGGCGAGTTCGTTATCGATAGCAAAGGATACTTCTTTAACCCTTAACGATGGTACGATTACTACTGTTCAAATCAGTGGTAATTCTGCTGCTTTAAATGTGCAAAATCTTCTTAATTCTTCATCTGTTACTGTTTCAAATTCCGCTATTTTAAACGTTACAGACATGTACGTTTCTTCAACTTTGGTTGGAAATTCAAACAGTAAAATCACAGCCATGAAGATGGTTGATGGTGTGAATACCGGTGAGATTACTGTTGAAGGCGAATTTTCTCTTGGCAATGCTTCAAGTGCTTATGCTGATAAAGTAACAGCCAATAAGGTTACATTAACGTCAAACTCATCACTTGATTTGGTTGGAGATGATACAACTGCTTCGAAAAATGGTGTTTTGACAGTATCTGATACTTTGAACATTGATAATGATTCAACGGTTAAAGCCAACACAGTCAATGCAAAAACAATCAACAGTAAAGGTAAAATTATCATCGGAAAAGACGGTGCAGAAGTTTCGTATGTTAACACAGATGCAATGACCATTAACAAAGGTGATTATACGAATACTGTTATTAAAGGTTTTTCAGGTGATTATTCAAATATCTCGTTTTCATCAGGCGGAAAGGATATTAATTTCAATGGTAAATTAAACGAACTCAGAGTTAAGGGTGGATCGACATCTGCGGATGCTACGGTTACAATTAATGATGATTCTAAGTTAAAAATTGCGGCTGGTGCTGATGAATCATCAAAAGGTGTTCATTTCAACGGCACAATTTTCAAGGTTGGTGATAATGCTGAATTGAACGTAGATGCGGTATCTTCTGATATCACATTCAGTAGTGGTAATAAAGCGACAGGTATTACATTGGGTAATGGTTCTGTTATCAATGTTTCTTCTTCTGAGGCAAATGTGGTAACTTTCGACAACATCAACCACGATACCAATAGCAATTTCGGTACTCTTAATATTACGAGTGGTGCTAATGCCAAAACAACAGCAGGTATAAAAGGTTTTCAATGGGTTTCTGGACAAATATACTTGGATAAATATATCCAAAATGCCGGTTCAACGATGACCATGTTAGCAGATTCAGCGATAAATGCTAATGTTGTTACAATTAATGGCGGAAAACTTGCTCTTACAGGCACATCAAGCACAACTACAAGTGATATGTCTTCCGTAAAAGATACTATCCGTGCAAAAACAAGTTTCACTGCTAAACAAGCGACAATAACAAGTTCAGGACTTACACAAATCATTTCTGACGGCTCAATGACCTTTACAGATTCGGGAATTACTGTTAATAGTGGTTCAAATTCTATTTTGTCATTGTCAGCAAAAGAAGGTGTTAATTTTAGTAGCACATCACATATTCTTTTGAATGGTGGCGAATTAAGAATTTTTGGAAATAGTAATGTTGTTAATAAAATTAGCGGAAGTCTTGATAATGCTAAAGACCAAAAAGGAACATTGCGTAAAGTTGGCTCAAGTGCTTTAGATTTAGGCACTGAAGGTGTAAAATCAAGTCTTAACGTTGATACTGTTATTATCGGTGAAGATAAAGTATTTTCAGGTTCTGCTGACCCGGTTGGTAGTGGTTTAGTTACTGTTCAACAACTTCTTAATACAGAACATTTTAAAGTTTCTGGTGACTCCACTGTTGATGTCAAGATTGTAAAAGCAGATGAAGATGCTCCAAATACTTTAGGTAGTACAAATGCTGGTTCGGAAATTCGTTTTAAGAGAACAGCTAATGAAATCAAAGAAAACAGCGGTCCTGTTTTGAATTTGAGACAAGGTACTCTTATTGCTGATGAAATCGATTTGTCTGTTAAAGAGGCAAATTTGTACGGTGGTGTCATTGGTATAGAAGATGGCGGAACAAGTAAAGTTATTTTTGGAAATAAGTCTAAAATTAATGTTAAAACAGATAATGCTATAAGAATTTATGTTGATAACGCTGCGAAAGGTGGTTTCTCTGCTCAAGGTTCAGAAATTAACTTAGAGAATAAAGGTTCTATTGTTTTTGGCAGTGCAGTTGGCTCACAAGCACACTGGAATATCAAAAATAAAGATGTTGTTCAAAGGTTTAAAGCCGAAAGTTGGTTCGATGGTATTAGACTTGATTATGAACTTGAAAATGGTGGTATCTTTCATAACAAAGGTAACATCATTATTGGTGACTATACGAACTTTGGTTTTGATGATGGTAATCATCCTTTGAAATTAACAGGTGAGGATATTGGAAACCACGTTAAACTAGCAGGTGGTGCGATTTATAACGAAGGTTTCTTTGGTTCTTATACGCTTGAAGGTACTGCTAATGATGTAAAATTCATAAACAACTCTGCCGCTTCATATATAGAAGAGGAAAAAGGAGGAGGGGTTGTTGTTACTAATCGTCTTGGAAGTGGTGGTGCTATATATAATACAAAAGAAGGTATCATTGCTTTAGGTACAAAGACAAAATTTGATAAAAACGGTGCTGGTCAAAGTGGTGGTGCGATTTACAACGATGCAACTGACTCTACATACACCATTGATGGAAAAGAAGTAGACTACAATGCTGTCACTTTGGGTAAAGATACTTGGTTTACCACAAACAAAGCAGGTAGAGTAGGTGGTGCTATATATACTAGAGGAGGTACAATATCAATCGGCGAAAAAGCAGCGTTTGATAACAACGTAGTCGGTTTTAAACTTGATTCATCAGACATAGAACGTAACGACTTGTTCTTCCATAATGCAGAAGGTGGTGCGTTATATGTTGCAAAAAATTCTACTGTTGATATTGGTGCACACTCAGGTATGTTCAACAATTTCTCGTCATATTCAGGTGGTGCTATTTCTAACCACGAAGGAAAATTGATTTTTAACGATGATGGAAAAATTGGTGACGAACCGTTACGAAATGATGAAATTGTCAAAGGTTCAATCAGAATTGAAAGTGGCGGAAAGAGAAACGAAACCAAAAATGGTGTTGCAACCGGCAATATTTTCTATACTCACCAAGGTGGTGGTCTTTTCAATGAAAATGGTGAAATCTATACAAGAAGAACTAATCTCGACGGTTCAACATATTTGCAATCAGGCTTGTATAATGCAGAATTTAACGACAACCAAGCATTATTCGGTGGTGCGATTTATAATTATTTATCAGTAGATAACGAATCTGATAAACAACTTGCTATTGAAAACTCGACATTTACAGGCAATAGTGCAAATAGAGGGATAGAAATCTTCTATGATGCAACATCAGGTTACTCAAACTTAGAAGAAACAACAAGTTCTGGTGGTGCAATTTATAACGCAGGTCATAAAGTATTTTATACACTTGAAGATGGTGCTTCGGGTAAACAAAAATACGTTAAAAAGAATGTTGAATATAATTATAAAGATAAAAATGGGTTGCTTAAAACATATCTAAATGCCCAAGGGGAACCAGTAAAAAATGAAGCAACAAAAATAAAGGTTAAAAATTCAACATTTACAGGCAACACTGCATCAAATAAAGCAGGTGCTATTTACAACGATATTAATACAGAACTTGAATTGTCTGATTCGTCATTCAACAAAAACTCCGCAACTCAAGGTGGTGCTATTTATAATAGCGAAGGAGAGAATGTAAAAAAAGCTGATGAAGGCACTATTTATATCGGAGCAACCATTTTCACAAATCTTGGTGAAAAAGGTGAAAAAATTATTATGAATTCTAACACCGCAACGAGACAAATGTCAGGAAAAGATGAAACTTCTCCTTCAAACGAATTCTTAGGCGGTGCAATTTACAATGCTGGTACGATTAAACAAAAAGATTCTACATCTTCATACAATAATGAAGTTATCGGATTTGAATTCAACAATAACTCGGCTGGAGCAGGTCAAAGCACATCAGACCCTGCAAAATCAACAATCGGTCGAGGTGGTGCTTACTATAATGCTGTATCCGGAACTACTTATGTAGGAAATTCAAAATTTGATGGCAACTTCACTTATGCGTTTGCAAAAGACGGTAAAGAGGTGCAATCAGAAGGTGGTGCAATCTACAATGAAAAAGGCACTTTGATTATTGGTGAAAGTCAAGACTACGACGGTACTGTCAAAGGTGTAGAATTCACGAATAACGGCATTAATGCAAATAGTGAAGTTACAACAAATCGAGGCGGTGCAATTTACAACGCCACAGGTGCAACGACAATCGTAGAATCAACTAAGACGAAATTCTCTGGAAACTCTGCGATAAAAGAAGGTGGTGCAATCTACAACGCAACCGGTGCTACTTTGGAAATCAAAGATGGTGTTTCTATTGGTAGCATTGACGATAAAGCAAACAATGCAAAATTGGGTGGCGGCGTATTTAACGCAGGCTCGTTGAAGTTAGCAGAAGGAACATCTTTTGTAAACAACACAGCATTTAACGGCGGTGGTTTATATTTGAAGAAAGGTTCAACTGTTAATGCAGATGCAGCAGGCTTAAATCACCTTTCAAAAGTAACATTTGAAGGCAACAGTGCTGATTACGGTGCTGGTTTGTTCGTTGACGAAGATGTTGATATTTTCCTTGATAACGTAATGTTCAAAGGCAATAGCACTTCAGGATTAGGTTCTGCTTTCTATAACCAAGGTAAATTGACTCTTGGCGAAAACAATACATTCTTCAATAACTCAGGAAGTTTAATCGGCAACTCAGGCGAGTTGATTTTCACGAAGAACTTCACTATTGACGGTTCGAAGAAGGGAAATGAAGGCAACACTTCATTCATCACGAACGAAGAAAACGGTGTTGTAAAAATCACAACTGAAAACGGAACATCTTTAGATATTAATGCTATTGGTGACGGAACTGCAGACGGTGCAGCAATTTCGTTGTTGGGCAAATCGACAATCACTACTGACGGTGTTGCAAAGACATTGAAGAACGCTATATTTACAAAGAATAAAGGTAAAAATGGCGGTGCTATCTATAAAGAATCGACAGAAGACTTGACGATTGGCAATACGAAATTTGATGGTAACAATGCTGTTGCAAAAGGCGGTGCTATATACAATGCAAAAGGTAGCACAGTAACAATCGATGCTGATACTAAATTTACAAACAACAATGCAAATGTAGCAGGTGGTGCGATTTACAACGCAGAAGGCGGTACATTAACTTTCGCTAAAGGTTATAAAGGCTTTGCCAATGCAAATTCGAAAAACTATTCGACAGGCAACGGCGGTGCTATTTCTAACGATGGCGTAATGAACATTTATTATGATGATGCAAATCCTGATAGTATTATCTTCTCGAACCAAGGTAAAGACCTTGCGACAGGCAATGGTGGTGCATTGCATTTAGGTGCAAAATCAATCGTTAAAACGAATTTGGCTATATCAAAAACGGCGTATTCTCAAATAATACAGCCAATAACGGTGGTGCATTGTTTAACGAATCAAATCTTGTTCTCGAAGATACGATGTTCTCAGGAAACAAGAGTGGTACGGCAGGCGGTGCAATTTATAATAAAGGAAACGTAATTGACGGCAGAGATTACGGTATTCTTGATATTATCCTTTCAGAAAATAAAACACTTTATAATAACAAATCTGATGATAAGGGTGGTGCAATTTATAATGAAGGCGGAACTGTCAATATCATCGCAAAAAGCGGTTCAACGCCTACTATCAGCGGCAACACAGCACATAACCAAGGTGGTGTGGTTGCATCAGAAGGCGGTGTAATTAACGTTGGCGGAAATATTAAGTTCAAAGACAACGGTACAATTGCTGCAAACAGCAAGGGCGGCGTATTCAGCGTTTCATCAGGAACGTTGAATTTGGATACGACAGATGGCGATATCGTATTTGATAACAACACCGCTGCAATCGGTAGTGCAATTTACGTTGAAAATGGCGGAAAGATTAATTTCAAGGGTGATGACACTCACGGAATTACTTTTTCAAAAACTCAAACAGTTGCATCTGACTCTTCATCAACAAATCAGATGAACGTAGCAGGTGGAAATATCAAGTTTGAAAGCAGTTTGGCAGGGTTCACTGGACAATTTACACAAACAGGCGGAACATTCACTCTTGCTAATGACTTTATGAACTTGAATGGAACTCATAACGAAGTTACAGGTGGCAAGTTTATTTTGTCAGACGGTGCAAAATTGATGCCGACAACTGATACTGAAGATAATAAACTTAATATTAATGGTGCAACAATCAGATTTGAAAATAACGATTCTTCGAAGTTGACAGATTTGTCAGTTCTTTATCAATATAAAGATACAACGAAGAATTCATTCTCAAACGCTGGTTCAACACTCACATACACTTCAGATAAGGGTGATGCAAAAATCGGTTTGTCAGATGCAAAACTTGATTTGGCACACACTCAAAAATTCGTTGATGTTGTAGATGAACAAACCGGCGAAAAATATAGAAAAAATTCTGGTGAATACGCACTTATTTTAAATGGTGGTGCAGACAAGAATATCGACATTGCAAAAGACGGCAGACACGCAGTTTCTGATTTGACAGTTGGTGATGCGGTACAAATCGCAACTGACATAAAAATCAGCAATGGCGGTAAACTTTCACTCGAAGGTGCAGGCTTGTCGAAAGATGTCAAGACAATCGATTTGAGCAACGGCGGTCAACTCAATATCTTTAACGATACTTATGAAAAAACTGTTGATGGCGTGTTGACTAAGTATAATACCGATTTGACATTCTATGGTAAATTGATAGGTGATGCTACATCAAAGATTTATAAAGGCTATAAGACATCACCTCTTGAAGATGGTTTGGCAGGTCGTGCATCATTGATATTTGCAAGCGGTGCATCAGCCGCAGATTATATGGGTTCATATATTCAAAACGCTGGTACATTGGAATTTAAGGAAGGTTCAACATACTTCAACCACTTGAATTCACAAGTTTCGTATATTGAAGATGCAAAATTAATTTTAAATGACGGTGTTATTTATACCGGCGATACGACAATTAACTTTGACGGCAAAGGTGGCAAGTTTGTCTTGGGTAGTGCAACAAACATTGATATGACACACAACCCGACACCTCCGCCGACAAATGAAAAAATCGAATTTGAAGCAAAAGATAAAAACGGCAATACAGTTAGAAACACTGTAAAAATTGGAAAAGACACAACAGTTCAAGTTACACACGGTGAAACTAACGTAGATGCTTCTGATGAAATCATCAATATCGGCAAGAACAATGCCTTCTCAGGTATTATTGTTGGTGGCGAAGAAAATACTGCTCCTGATAAATCAATAAGTATCAAGGTAAGCACTGAAGGTATTGAAGGAAAAGATACTATATTTAACGTTGAAGATAACGGTAAATTAGGTTTCGGTGACGTTAAGTTCGTTGACTCAACAGGAACAGACGTAACTGGAACATATTCACCGACCGTTAAACTTGGTACAAATTCTGAATTTTACCTTGTAAGCGGAAGAGACAATGATTTTAGCAATTTGAACCTTTCGACAAAGGCAACAGAATGGTCGAAAGAATCAGGAAATCTTATTAAGAAAAATGCAAGCAAAACAACATTGACAGGTGCAAAAACAGACCTTTCTGGATTCCACGGAACAATTACGATTGAGAATGGTCAAATTGCACTTGGCGATGATATTACAGAGGACAAGAAGTTTGCGGAAGATACAAAATTCGACTTGTCGAAATTAGCAAACGGTGCGTCAGTAATCGTTGATAATATTACACAAAACAATGATATGACACTTATCAACGGTATCGGAAACGAAATCATTGGCACACCGACTGGCGATGAATTTTATCGATTAAAGGTTACTAACGATAAGGGAAGTATCAAATTTACAACAGATGGAACAAAAGAATATATTCCTGATATAGACGTCAAAAACGGTTCAATCCTTGCTATGGAAGCAAAGGGTGATATTGTAGTTGGCGATGTTGATGTAATTAGTAAATTCTCGACAATTTCTGGTGTAAAACAAGAATCTGTCGGCGGCTTGAAATCTGACGGTTTAATCAAAACTGGCGAAATCAAAGTCATCGGTGAAAAGAAAGGCAGTGAAGTTGCAAAAGCAAAACTTGTTTTAGATGCAGGTGGAGATATTGCAACTGGTGATTCGACAACTAACGATTATAAGAATATAACAGTTAAGTATGGCGACCTCACTGCAACTTCGACTGACGGTTCGATTACGTTCGGCGATGCAACAGATACAACAAACCCCGCATTAGATGTTGCTAACGGCTCAGCAACAATCCTTGCTAAGAATGATATTAAAGCTAACGGCAATATCAAGATTAAAGACTCGGATTTGTATATAAAATCTCAAGAAGGCAAGGTAACGTTTGGCGAAGTTACTGACACAACAAACCCAGCATTGAGCGTAGTAAACGGCTCTGCTTATG
>OMSS01000166.1 GCA_900313795.1 uncultured bacterium
TGCCAAACGCCATAAATAAAATTCACAAACAAAAATATCGAACCAAACAAGTGTAAATTTATAACAATAATGCCCGAAAGGCACAAACCAAGGTAATATTTGAAACTTTTATTCTCAAATGTTTTGAACATGAAAAACGCAAAAAGAGGAGCAATAACAAAGGAAAAAGCGTAACTTCTGCAGTTTTGCGAATAAGAAATCGCATACATCGAAGATGCAGCGATGAGTGCCGAAATCAACCCAACTTTTTCAGAAACTCTATCCTTTCCGAGCAAATAAACCGTCAACAGCCCCAACGAGCCAATCAACGCAAATATAGTTCGAAAAAAATCCACGTCATAACTGAAACATGTAATCATTCGATAAATAAAAATCGTAACTGGCGGATTGCACATTTCATTTTTAAGTTTATACAAACTGTCAAGATGATCACCACCGCAGCCATAAGTCAATACCAATTCGTCAAACCAAAATGGATACTGACCGCACATATTCAATCTAAAAATTGTGCCAAATAAAAAAATCGAACCTAAAATACAAAATCCGCTAATTTTTATCCTCGAACGAGGCAACACAAAAATGCCCAAAAACATAAGCACCCAGCCGATTATGTAATTTTGCCAGCCAAAAATTAAAGAGAAAAAGTTCACAACAAAAGCGTTAACATTGCCCTTATACTGATTTTTCGCTAAATCAGGCAACGTCACAGTCGTAGACTTATCGTCAGAAATCCGCTTGAAATCAGAGATTTGAGAATTGTCAAAAGAAAAAAATTCATCACCCACAAAAACAATCGATGAACTGATTTGTTTTAAAATTTTCTCAGCCTCACCCCTGTTTCCGTCGATTTTTATTTTCAAACTTTCGACAGGGAAAAAATAACTCGTCCCCAATGAATTACAATTATCAGTAGGATATTCAAATCGAAATTCTTCCCAATAAATATCTGAACTTTTGCTCAAATCAACGTCGTTAACCAGCAGAGTCACTCGATTCTTCAACTCTTTTGGCAATTCAATATTGAAACAAACCTTCTTAAACTTTGAATGGAAATGAGGCACATACAAAAAATCATTTTTCATAGTCGAAAGACAAAAAATCAGAACAGCAACAAACATCAAACAAATAGATGCCACAAATCGTATTTTTTCATTTTTTTGAATATTCATAAACGAAAAAACCTCACAAATAAATTCCCGAAAAACTAATCCATACCAAGATTTTTCAGATGTTCGATTTTCGGATTATTTAAACCGATAACCGCAATCCCGTCTATTCTGAACTTTTTCAACTTTTTGTCCTGAATATAAGTCAATGCACCCGTGATAATTTTTTGGAGTTTTACCCTGTTTATCGCCTCAAAAGGGTGTCCAAAATTCAACGTTTTTCTCGTTTTCACCTCGACAAAAACAACGGTGTCTTTTTCTCTTGCAATAATATCGATTTCGCAATTCCTCGAAAAATGTACATTTCGACCGATTATCTCATAACCTTTTTTCACAAGATAATCAGCGGCAATGTCCTCACCTTTTTGCCCTGTAATTTTCGTCTGGATACTGATGACAAACTCCTTATTCTTCGAACGGATCGCCTTCTGAAAGTGATTTTAATGCTCTTTCTGCATATTCTTTGATAATTTTATCATTTGAATTTGCAGCCTTACTAAAAATCACAGACAAATCTTGTTCAAATTCAGGTCTATTCAAAAGTGCCAACGCACCGAGTGCAGCCCCTCTGATATTTTCGTCCTTGTTAGTTTGAGAAACCTTAATCAAACGTTGAACAATCGGCAAATCGTTAACTTTCGGTTGCAATCCAGTTCTTTCTGCAATTTGATTGCAAAGTTCGCTTTGGATTTTCGCAACGAGATACAACGAATACGCCTTGTTACGTTCTGCCATTTCTTTATCAGAGAGTTGAACAGCAATGTCGATTTTTTCTTTCGGCAAACGTTTATTTTCTCTTAATTGTTTTCTATAACGAAGTTGCTGTCTTGTTGGACCTTGCATCTTCGATGTATCTTGGTCAATTACAAAGAAAAGTGCATCTGTAAGGCTCGAATCCAAATATTGAGCCGACCCTTTTTTCTTGTTCAAACCTTGCAAAATCGCTACCAACGCACGTTTTTGTTCTTGCGGATTACCTTGACGCAATTTTTCCGTAAGATAAATCACCATTGGCGAAATTGCCGTCGTTTTAGGTTGAACAATTTTCGGTTTCTTTGTTTCATATTTGTACGTGTATGCAGAATTTGACGGTGAAAGATTATAATTTCTGTCCAGTTCCGCAATTCTTTGCTCTTGTGCTTGAACTTCAATAGGCATGTCAAAAACTGTTACATCTTGCATTTGTATCATAATCTTTTCCCCTGTTTCTATTCTGTAATAATTATTTTACTATGATTTTGTCGAAATTTCTCTATTATTAAGAAATATTGTTTATAATTAAAAATTTCATAAAAAAATTTTTATGGAAAATAATTTTTTTTTCAGATAATATGAAAATGTTAAATGAGGTTGATGTGTCACAGACAGAAAATGTTGTGAGAAAATTCAATATTGCTGACTATAAAGAACTTATAGAGACTTTGGCAAAAGTAGAATATAAGAGAATGTCGGCACAGCATTTGGCGGAATATGACGAGATTGTCAATATCGCAACTCAAGTCATTCATAAACTTTGTTCTTCCGCCCCACCTGAAAAATATAACAAATCTTACCTCTCGACTGCCGTAAAATGGGCTGTTCGAAACGAAGTACGCCGCCGTTATAAATGGTACGTCTTGAAAAGCAAACAACAAAATAACATGTTCGCAAACCAAGACCCCACAAACGTCCGCGTTGCCGTCTATACAACTATTTTGTCTGTCGATGAACTTTCAGAAAATGAAAATCCAACTCAAATTAAAGATACCCACGAAACACCAGAAGAACAGGTCGTTTTCAGCGAAATGAGTAAGGCGATAAAAGAAGCAATGAAACTTCTTCCCCCTCGAGAAAAAGAATTTATCGAGGCAAAATTTTTTGACGAAAAAAAACTTCGTGAAATGGCGGAAGAATACAACCTCTCGCCCTCTCGGATTTCTCGGATTATTCAGTCGGGACTTAATAAAATTAAAAAAGAATTAGTCAGAAGAAAATTGGCTTAGATTGAGGAATTATGGCAAATTTTAATATATTTTCTATCTTTTCAAAAAAAAGAAATGAAATTTTTTACGAATACTTTCAAGAAA